>JAOAHX010000002.1:164849-235833 GCA_026415035.1 Thermodesulfobacteriota bacterium
CCAAGTCGGAGCCTGTTTCTTCGGGCAGGTCCCCTGTCTCCTATGGGTGAAGACGTGGGAGGAAGTTTTGGGGCTTCTCCAAGAAGAGTGGACCGAAGGAACAAGGGTAGCCGTCTATCCGGACGGAACGGTTCAGTATTTCCCCAATCCCCATTAAAAAATTTCGAAACCGGCGTTCTTGATCGATTGTTTTATCCGTTGGTTCATCCGGACCATCACCTTGGACGGATATCTCACCTTGAAGAGAAACTGGGCGTTGTTCTGGATGTCGAGCCGTTTCATCTCCTTTTTGACCCTTTCGAGAAACTTCTCCTCCTCCTGCTTTTCTGCCTCGAGGGCCTCGATAAAGGCCCTCTCGAGATATTTCTCCACATCCTCGTCGATCCTCCCGTATTTCTCATCGAAGGCCCTCTGGATCTCCTCGTCCTCCAACAGGCGATACCTCTCCTGATGGACGATCACTTTCTTGTTTAACTTGGGGATGGTCCGGGGAATCGATTTCGGATACCCAATGCAGAGGACCATCATCGGGAGGACATATTGGGGGAGGTCAAAATATCTTCTCGTCTCATCGATCTCATGTTGGATCGCACCGATATAGACGGAACCAAGGCCAAGGCTCTCGGCAAGGATGACGACATTCTGGGCCGCGGCCATCAGGTCGGCATAGGCGATGAGAAAGTGGTTGAGGGCCTGTTCTCCTCTGAAATCGGTCTGACACCTCTCCGCCCATTTTTTGATTCGATAGAAATCGAGACAGAAGATCATCGAGAGGGGAGCATTTTTTACCCAGGGCTGGCCTCCTGCCAGCTCGGATAGTTTGAGCCTCGCCTCGGGACTTCGAACGAGGAGGATCGAAAGAGGCTGGATATTGCCTCCGGAGGGTGCATGATTGGCGACGTCGAGGAGTTTTTCGATGATCGTTTCGGGAATCTCCCGGGCTTCGAAGGCCCTGACCGACCTTCGCTTCATCATCAATTCGTAGAGATCCATTTTGATATCTCCTCCGGCGTTTTTTGGGTGGAGATTAACAGAGTGAGCCTGTCTTGACAAGGCCCTATGAATCTGCTAAATAGAGACCACCCGAAAGGGAAGGGTGGAAAATGGGTCCGTACCTGAAAAGGATGAATGGGTGGTGCTGGCAGGGCCATAGCCGGGAGGTCTGCCCAGCGCCGTTTTAAGTTTTTAATCTGAAGGATGAGGCCATGGGCGGCTTCCCAAGCCCCCATGGCCTTTTTACTTTCGGCCTGTTTTTCAGGTGAGGGTCTAAAGGCTGTGGGTCAAAAACCACAGCCTTTTTTATTTTCAAATTCCAAAAGAAAGGAGAGAGAGACGATGATCAAAGAAGCGATCGGAAAGCTGGTGGCCAAGGAGAACTTGACCGAAGACGAGGTGAGAGAGGCGATGACGGAAGTGGTGACGAGGAAGGCCTCGTCTGCCCAGATCGCCTCGTTCCTCACCGCCCTGAGGATGAAGGGAGAGACCATCGAGGAGATCACGGCCGCGGCAAACGTGATCAGGGAGAGGTCCCTGAGGCTCCCCTTGGGGGAAGAGGCGATCTGCCTCGATCGAGAGGAGATCACGCTTGAAAGGGAGACGATTATGCGGACGGCGAAGGCCGACTCCGGAGAGACGACGATCTTCAACATCTCCACGGCCACCGCCTTCGTCGTGGCCGGAGGAGGGGTTAAGGTGACCAAATATGTGAGGCGGCCCGAACCGCCCCTTTGCGGGTGTGCCAATGTCATCGAGGCGCTCGGGATCGACCTCGACCTCACCCCGAGCCAGATCGAAAGGTGTTTCGAAACCCTGGGCATCTGCTTTTTCCATGACGGTCTCGTCCACAAGGGCATGGACCATCTTCTCGTTCTCCGAAAAAGAATCGGGATCCGAACCCTCTTCAACCTCTTGGACCCCCTGGTCAACCCCGGGGGCGCAACCCTACAGATCTTGGGTGTCTATGATCCCCATCTCACGGAGACGATGGCCCGGGTTCTGCTCCGTCTCGGGATCCGAAGGGGCCTCGTGGTCTATGGGAGGGATACGCTGGACGAGATCAGCCTCACCGGTGAGACCCGGGTCACTGAGTTGAACGATAAGGGTATTCACACCTCTACGATCCGGCCGGAAGACTTCGGCCTGCAAAGGAGATCGATCGAAGAGATCAAGGGGGGCACCCAAGAGGAGAATGCGAGGATCATTCTCAGGGTCCTGAAGGGCGAGAAAGGCGGGGCCAGAGATATCGTCTTGCTCAATGCGGCCGCGGCCTTCTATCTCGCGGGAAGGGCAAGGGATCTCCGAGAGGGGATCGAGATGGCCGGCCGATCGATCGATTCGGGAGAGGCCTTGAGGACCTTGGAACGGTTGATCCAGTTCACCCACGAGGAGGATCGTTTTGTGAGAAGGGAGTGGACGGCTGGCGAAGGCGGAAGCCCCCTTTTTGATTGACAGGAGACCCATTTCGGTATATTGAATCAGCATCGATCGAACGAAAGGGGGAGGGGCCATGGCAGAACGCGATGTGGTCGTCGTCAGTGCGGTGAGGACGCCGTTCGGGAGATTTGGGGGGGCCCTCAAAGACGTCCCGTCGATCGAACTCGGGGCCATGGTCATCCGGGAGGTTCTCCAGAGGGTCGGCCTGAAGGGAGAGGAGGTCGATGAGATCTATTACGGCGTGGCCGTGCCGGCCGAAGTCGGGCTCGAAACGGACGTCCCCGCCAGGCAGGCGACCCTGAAGGCAGGGCTTCCGGATGAATCGATCTCCATCACCCTGGACCGTGCCTGTTGCTCCTCGATGGCCGCGGTCCGGTTGGGTTATCGAGCGATCAAGGCCGGAGAGATAGAGGTCGCCCTGGCCGTCGGAGCGGAAAATATGAGCCGCACGCCTCTGCTCTTGCCTCCCTCTGTGCGCTGGGGGAGCCGGCTTGGAAACATCGAGGTATGGGATGGCCTCTATGGGTTGGGGTACAAGGGGTTTAACCCGGTCTCCGTCGATGCGGGGGAGGTGGCCTTGGAATACGGGATCACCCGGGAGGATCAGGACCGTTGGGCCTTTGGAAGCCAGATGAAATATGCCCGGGCCTTAAAAGAAGGAAAGTTCAGGATCGGCGAGGAGCTGATGAAGGTGGAGATCCCCCAAGGGGGAAGGCCTCCGATCGTTTTGGAACGAGATGAATTTCCCAAGCCGGATACGACGCTCGAAAAGCTCTCGAAACTTCCCACGGTCTATGGAAGCCCGACCGTCACCGCGGGCAATGCCCCCGGTCTCGATACCGGTGCCTCTGCCATTCTCCTCATGAGCGAGAGGAAGGCACGAGAGAAGGGGTTAAAACCCCTCGCCAGGGTCGTCTCCATGATCGCCACCGCCACTGCTCCCAGATTGATCGCCGCCATTCCCGGCTTCACGATCCAGAAGGTCCTCGAGAGGACGGGGCTCACCCTCGATGAGATCGACCTCATCGAGATCAACGAGGCCTTTGCCGCCATGCCGCTCGTCAGTGCGAAGATCTTGTCGGACGGCGACCCTACCAAGATGGAGGCGATCTTGGACAAGACGAACGTAAACGGCGGGGCCATCGCCATCGGCCATCCGGTCGGTGCGAGCGGGGCAAGGATCCTCATGACCCTGATCTACGAGCTGCGGAGGAGGGGGGGAGGCACCGGTGTGGCCTCTATCTGCGGAGGGCTGGCCCAGGGAGAGGGGGCCATCGTCCGGGTCGATCCGGAATGATTCCCTGCCCTCACCGGAGGGCGGCTAATCCAAGATCCTCACCTCGAGAAAGAGATCGCCTCGATCCCCGTCCGGGTCACTCCGTCCCAGTCCCCTCAGCCGGAGGGTAGTCCCATCCCGGACCCCTGGTGGGATCGTTACGATCACACTCTTCTTCCTCATCCCCTGGGGGACGGCGACCAACTTCTTGGTCCCCCTTATGGCCTCCATCGGCGTGATCCAGATCTCGCTGTAAAGGTCGAGATCGTCCTCCGGATAAGACCTCAGGGAGAGGGTCTGGAGTCGCGGGGTCCTCTTCCGCTCGGTATAATGGCGGAGCCCTTCACCGATGCCCATCCTGGGAATGGCATCGAAGATCTTGATGAAGAGGAGGCCTGCGACAAAACCGCCGATATGGGCCCAGAAGGCGATACCGCCTACATTCTTCGGGGTGAGGCTTGCGGAGACGAGCTGGATGATGAGCCAGTAACCGAGGAAGAGGAAGGCGGGGATTTCCACGAACTGGATGAAGAGGAAGATCGGGATCAAGGTCATGATCCTCGAGGCCGGGTAGAGGAGCATATAGGCGCCCATGATTCCCGAGATGGCCCCGCTGGCTCCGATGGTGGGCAGCTCTGAATCCCAGTTGGTGACGAGATGGACGACCCCTGCGGCAAGTCCGCAGACGAGATAGAAGACGAGATATCGGACATGGCCCAGCCGGTCTTCGATATTATCCCCGAAGATGTAAAGAAACCACATGTTTCCGAGGATGTGCATCAAGCCGCCGTGGAGGAACATCGAGGAGAAGAAGGGGAGGATCTGCTCGAAGGTGCTGAACTGGGCCGCCAGTTCAGGGTCGGAATAGCGAACGGGCACAATGCCGTAGAGGAGAAGCATCTCCCTGAGGCGAGGGCCGAGGGAGAGTTGCCAGAAAAAGGCGAGGATGTTGGCGCTGATGATCAAGACATTGACCACCGGAAAGGTCTTTGAGCGGATGGCGTCCCGGATCGGAATCATGGCTCTTCTTTTGAAAAATTATACCCAATGTCCGGATGCCATTTCAAATTGTCCTTGATTTTTAAGCGGCTGTAAGTTAATTTGAACCAGGCTCGTTGAGGAAATTTAACCTTTTGCGATGAAAGGTCCCATCGTCTAGTGGCCTAGGACACCGGCCTCTCACGTCGGTAACACGGGTTCGAATCCCGTTGGGACCACCAAAAGCCCTCCCCCTCATCCCTCTCCACCTGGGCCGATGCCTCCCCTCCCAGAGGAACCCAAGAAATTGCTCCTCCCCGCCAAGTCGCAGGGTCGGCCGGACAATACCATGATACGGGAAGGACATGAAGTGAGGAAGGACCGGAAAGAGAACCGTCCTCAGGACCTTCGGTGGAAGGAGGGGTGAGTTCTGCCTTTAACGGAGCGTTCCATGATAGTGGGTCGTGAGCTGGCGTTCCTTGACTTTGGGATTCGTATAATCGGGAAGGAGCATGGGCGAGACCCGATCGGTCACGATTCCGGCCTCCTCGAGCTCTTTATGGTATCTCCGGACATGGTCGAGGGTGAGCCTCCCCTCCTTATAGCTCTCCTTTGCATAGGTCGCCGCATTCCTGCCCGCAATCCTTCCGAAGACGCAGACGTCGAGGAGAGAATTCCCCATCAAGCGATTCTCGCCGTGCACCCCTCCTGAAACTTCCCCTGCGCAGTAGAGGCCGGGGATGGCGGTCTCGCACCTGCTGTTATATTCCAGCCCTCCGTTCTGGTAGTGAAGGGTCGGGTAGACGAGCATCGGCTCCTTGGAGATGTCGATCCCGAATCGCTTGAGGAGGATATATTTGCCCGGAAATTCCCGTCTCACCGCCCCCTCTCCCATCAAGAGATCGATCATGGGAGAGTCGAGCCAGACTCCCACCTTGCCCGAAGGCGTGGGCACCCCCTTCTTCATCTCCACACATTCCCGGATGAAACAGGCGGATTCCACGTCTCGGGGCTCGCGCTCGTTGACGAACTGCTCACCGTCGATATTGAGGACGTTCGCCCCGGCCCCCCGAAATTTCTCGGTGATGAGGATGCCCTCGGCCTGTTCGGGAAAGACCAACCCTGTGGGGTGGTACTGGTAGGTGTGGAGGAAACAGACCCTCAACCCCGCCCGGTAACCGAGGACGACCCCGTCGCCGGTGGCCCCGTAATGGTTGGTCGTCATGAACCCCTGATAATGGAGCCTTCCGGAGCCTCCGGTGGCCAGGATGACGGCCTTGGCCTTGACGACGAAGTATTCTTCGGTTTCGAGGTTGTAGAGGATGGCACCGGCGCAGTGGCCGTGCTCGTTGAGCACCAACTCCACGGCGGGCATAAATTCAAGGACTTTAATTTCGGGCCGGTTTCTTGCCTCGTCCCTCAGGGTGCGCATGATCTCGGCGCCGGTGATATCCGCCGCATAATGCATCCTCTTGCGGCAGGTGCCGCCGCCGTGGAGGGACTTCAGGCGGCCCTCCTCGAACTTCGTAAACATACAGCCCAGATTTTCAAGCCAGGCGAGCACCTTGGGGGCCTCGGTGACGAGCGTATAGGCGAGTTCCGGGACGTTTTTGAAATGGCCGCCTCCCATCACATCGAGGTAGTGGTAGTAGGGAGAGTCTTTGGTCCCCTTGGTGGCGGCCTGGATCCCACCCTCGGCCATCATCGTATTGGCATCGCCGTGCCTCAATTTCGTGGCCATCAGCACCTTCGCGCCGGTCTCCTGGGCGATCAGGGCTGCGGCGGTCCCTGCCCCGCCTCCTCCGATGATCAGGACGTCGGTCTCGTAGGCGACCTTCGAGAGATCGATCCGGTCCGGGTCGATGCGACTCTTCGCTTCAAGAAGCTGGGCCATCTCCGGCTGGATCTCGTAGCCTTTGTTCGGCCCGACCCGGAGGGGGACCCTCGACCCCGGTCTGTAATCGGGATGGTACTTCTCGAGTCGAACCTGCCGCTCTTTCAGAGAGAGGAGCGGAAATTCCTCGCCCCTTTTCTTCTTTTCAACCCTCATCGGACGGGTCGCCTCGACCCTTTTGATAAGCTGCTTTAACTCCTCGGTGTATGGCATCGAAAGCTCCCTTCCCTCATCCCCGATTCCTTTTCAGGACGAGGAGATGTGAGGGTGACGGTGTCGTCACAGGTAACGTTGGTCCTTCGGAACCCAGTCCTCATCCGCCTGCTCCGGCTCGATCTCCCTTTCACTGTACAGGGCCTTCAAGGTTTCCTCGTCGGCATCCATCAACTCCCGGAGCATCTGTTCATACTTGCCCTCCTCGACGGCCTTGACCATCGCGGCCAGGTGTTCGGCCCGAGGGGCGAGATACTTTCCATAGAGGCGCCTGCCCAGGATGGCGATGTTATACTGGCAGAGCTCGGCAGGGCACCTCGCCGTGCAGAGGCCGCACATGACGCAGTCGAAGGAGAGCTGGGCGAGGCGGGCGATGTCGCCTCTCATGGCCGCCGCGATGTAGTCCATCACCTCGATGTCCATCGGGCAGGACTTGGTGCAGGTATTGCACTGGAGGCATCGGAGAAGCTCCGGATAATGTTTGACGAGCGTTTCGATGGAGGGCTTCACCTTCTCGATGTCGTAGATGCTCTTGGTCGCCGGGAAGAAGGGGATCTGGGCCAGATACATATGGGGTTGGACGAGGGTCTGGCAGGCCAATCCCACCTCGATCTTATAGCTTCCTGGAAATCGATAAACCGTCCCGCAGGCCCCGCAGATTCCACCCCGACATCCGCACCCCCGGATGAGTTGATAACCCGCATACTCCATCGCCTTCTGAATGGTGAGGGAGGCCGGGACGTCGTAGCGCTTTCCCATGATGTAGACGGGGATCAATTCCTCCTTCTTTTCCTCCTGAACCATCTTCGATCCCTCCTGAACCCCCCTTTCTCTCCTCTTCGTGAGCAGAGGGGGGCGCTCCGTTAAAGCGTTCCGGTCTCGATCTTCAGTTCGTCCTCCTTGAAGGTCGCCACCGGTGGGACCTCCTTCAGATCCTTTCCCGGAACGTAGTTGAACATCTTCTGGATCTTGTCGCCCACCGTTCGGAAGAGGGTGGCCACGGGCAAGCGGCTGGGACAGGCGCTGTCACAGAGTCCACAGCCGATGCAGGAGGTGACCATGTGGGCCATCCGGATCATGTGGAAGATGAGGGTATCGGTGGGCATCCGGATGCCCCCTTTCCGATCCGCCCATCTCAGATATTGGTCCCCCTCGTGTTCAAAGACCGCCGTCCTGAAGACGCATTCCTTGCAGTAGCAGATGGGGCAGGCCACCATGCAGTTGTGGCACCGAATGCAGGTGGAGAACCGGTCGAGAAAGGCGGACAGGCTCTTGACCTCCCGGCCGAAGTCTTGGAAGGTGGCATCCCTCTTCTTGACCCTTTCGGCGACCACCTTTTCCACGACCCCTTTCCTCGAGGGCGGCTCCTCGGCCGGGGAGACATTGAACCCCTTCTCCTCCAGTGCCTTCTCAAGCGAATCGCTCCACTCGACCCCGATCCCCTCGGTGGGGCTGTAGCCGAAAAGTTTCAGGTTCAGATCGGCCTTCGGGATGGGATATTCACAGATCTGGCACGCTGTCCGAAAGGCATAACCTTGAGGCGGGGAGGCCTCGCCCTTCTCCATTCCTCGGAGAAGCTCTCCCACCAGGACCTCGCCGTCCTTCCCTTCCTGGACGAACTTCGAATAGTCCGTCACCTCGAAGGTCCCCGGACAATCCACGCCGATGAGGAGGAGGTTGTCCAGCTTCACCTGAAGAAATTTGGCCAGTTCCACCACGGCCCGGATTTCGCAGGGCTTCAGAAGGGCCCCGACCTTTTTGGAAAGATTCTTGATGGAGAGGTGGGAGGCGACCCTGGCCGATTGGACTGGCATGGTCGGGGACAGGAAGCAGACTCCGTCCATCTTTTCAGGATCGTGAATCAAGGTCTGGACAAATCCGTCTTTCGAGGGAAGTCTCTTGGGGACGAGAAGGGCCTCCACCACGCCCTTTTCGAGCAGCGATTTGAGAAAAGCTTTGATCGCCTCTTCGACCTTTCCCTCCGAAACTCTTAACACCGTCTGTTTTGCCATGTTTGGACCTTCTCCTTTCCTTCGATGCGTGGCAGAAGATGAAAAATGTCGGGACCTCCTATCCCAACCGAAGACCCCAGCGCCCGATCCCCTATGCGTTCCAAAGCTGTTTCATGGGATTGGGGCCCATCTTTCTCAGCTCCTCGGTCATCTTCGTCACGGTGTCGGCAAAGAGCTTGCCCTCGCTGGCGCTGATCCATTTCAGCCAGATCCGGTCTTCGGTAAACCCCAACTGGGTGAGGATTCCTTTCAGAATGGCTATCCTTCTCCGAGCTTTATAATTACCAGACTGGTAATGGCAATCCCCGGGGTGTCACCCTCCCACCAACACGCCATCCGCCCCATCGATCAGGGCCTTCAGGATGTAGATGGAGTCCACCGCGCCGGTGCACATCAGGTGGATGATGCGGATGTTGGGAGGGTACTGTTGACGGGTCGTCCCCGCCAGGTCCGCTCCGGTGTAGGTACACCAATGACAAAGGAACGCAACGATCCTCGGCTCGAAATCTGCCATGTCCACCTCCTCGCTCGCTCTTGGATTTCCTCTTTTGCCGCTTCCGGTTTAATCGATGGCCGAATCGACGACCGAAAGGTTAAGCCCTTTTTCGAAATTCCTCTGCTGGGAGGCGGCGTTTCGGCAGACCTCCACACAGTTGCCGCATCCCTGGCAGAGGGCGTCGATCACCTCCGCCTTGACCTCCTCTTCGTTGATGACCCTTGCACGGTAAGGGCAGACGGTCACGCAGAGACCACACCCGCAGCAGAGCCGCTTGATGACGTAAGCAAGATAGGGTTTCTCCTCCACCGCCTCCTTGGCCAACAGGGCCCCTGCCCTGGCGGCGGCGGCGTTGGCCTGGGAGAGGGTGTCCTCTATGAAGTTGGGGGAGTGGCAGAGCCCGCAGAAGAACTTCCCCCGGTCTATGGCATCGAGAGGGGCCGACTTCGGATTGGCCTCCATGAAGAAGCCATCGGGATTCAACTCCAAGCCGAACCGCTCGGCCAAGGCCCGGTTCTCACGGGGTTCGATCCCCGCGCTGAGGATGAGCCGATCTGCGGGGAGATCGAGGGAAGTCCCCAGGGCTGGGTCGAAGACCGAGACGGTCAGTCTTCCGTTTTCGAGACGGACCCTCGGTTTCCTCTCGAGGTCGTATCGGATGAAGATCACGCCCTTGCCCCTCGCCTCGTAATAGTAAGGCTCATAGAAACCGTAAGTTCTCACGTCCCTGTAAAGGACGTAAAGGGGGAGGCCCGGGTTCCTCTCCTTCAACTTCAGGGCGTTTTTGACGGCATGGCCGCAGCAGACCCGGCTGCAATAGGGGTGTTGCTCGTCCCTCGAGCCCACACACTGGATCATGACCACGGAGCGAAGTTCCTTGAGCCAAGGTTCGTCGAGGTAGATGGCCCGATCCAACTGCCTCTGCGTGAGGACCCGGGGATCCTCTCCATAAAGGTACTCCCTGGGGGTGACCTCCCTTCCGCCGGTGGCAAGGATCAATGCGCCATGGGCGATCACCTCTTCGCCTTTCGGATGTCCGATCGTCGTGGTATAGTGGCCATTCTTCTTTTCGAAGCCGAGGACCTCCGATTGGAGGTAGAGGTGGATGGAGGGATGATGGGTCACCTTCTCGACGAGGTCCTTGAGGAGGGCCTGGGGGTCCGAGCCTCTCAGGGTGTAGTAGGTCTCTCTCAGAAGGCCTCCCAGTTCGCTCTCCTTTTCGATGAGGAAGACCTCCAATCCCTGTTCGGCCAGACGGAGGGAGGCGGTCATTCCGGCGGCCCCTCCTCCCACGACCAGGGCCCTCTTCTCCACTTTCTGCTCCCCTTTTCGAATGGGTTGGATCCTCCTGGCCCTCTCCACGGCCATCCGGATCAGGACCCTGGCCTTCTCCGTGGCCAGTTCCGGTAGGTTTCGATGGACGAAGGCGCACTGTTCGCGGATGTTGGCATATTCGATGAGATACGGGTTGAATCCCATCTCCTTGGCCATCTCCTCCATCTTTTTCCGGATCTCCCGCTGGGAGCATCCTGCGATCACGACCCGGTTGATCCCCTGTTGCCCGATCCTGAGCCGGATCTGGTGGAGATCCTCAGGAAGGCAAGCCAGGCCGACCTCTTCCACATAGGCGACCTCCGGCATGCACCTCGTCCCTTCGATCAGGTCGGGGAGGGAGAGGGTCTGCTTCAACTCGCCTCCGCAGTGGCAGAGGAAGACGCCGACCTTGGGGATCTCGTTTGACAAAGCCCCTTCGGCGGGGTATTCCCGTCTGGGCATCGGAAGGGATCTGGCGGAGAGGAAGGAGGCCGCTTCTGCCGCTGCGCTTGAGCCCTCCACGACCGCTTCGGGGATGTCTCTCGGCCCTCTGAAGGCCCCTCCCACAAAGATCCCCTCGACCGAGGTCTGGGCGGGACGGAATTCATCGGTCTCGCAAAAACCCTGGGCATTTAGCCGCAGGCCCAGGCGGGTCGCCAGCTCTCTGACTTGAAGGGGAGGGGTGAACCCGACGGAGAGGATGACGCTGTCGAACTCCCTCTCCTCGAAGGCCCCGTCTTCTTTGACGTAGGTGATGAGCAGGTTCTTCGAGTGTTGGAGTTCCTTGATGGTCGAAACGGCGCTCCGGATGTATTCGATTCCATACCGACTTTTCGCCCTCTCGTAGTAGCGTTCGTAATCCTTTCCCATGGGGCGGATGTCCATGTAGAAGAAGGTGATCTTCAGATCCGGAGACCGGTCCTTGGCGATCATCGCCTGCTTGGTGGCGTACATGCAGCAGATCGTGGAACAGTGGTCCTGACCGCAGGAGGGATCTCTCGACCCGACGCATTGGATGAAGGCGATCCTCTCCATCCGCTTGCCATCCGAGGTCCGCACGGGCAGGCCCTGGGTGGGACTGGAGGTGGAGAGGAGCCTTTCGAACTGGATGCTCGTCAAGACGTTCTCATAGCGGCCGAAACCGTATTCCCCTTTTCTCTGGGCGAGGAAGGGTTCGAACCCGAACCCGAGGACGATGGCCCCGGCCCCGAGGACCTCCTCTTCGGCCTTCTGGTCGAGGTCGATGGCGTTGGGGGCACAGACCTTGACGCACTCGCCACAGCGGATGCAGGTCTTCGGGTCGATGACGAGGCCGTGAGGGATGGCTTGAGGAAAGGGAAGGTAGATGGCCTTTCGCTTCTCGAGGCCGCCGCCGAACTCCCGCTCGACCTCCACCGGGCAGACCGCGATGCAGGCCTCGCAGAGGGTGCACCGCTGGGGATCGACGAATCGGGGTTTTTTAATGATCGAGACCCTGAAATCTCCGGCGGTCCCCTCTACGGATTTCACTTCAGCATAGGGGATCAGCTCGATCCGATCGTGAAGATGGCATTCGTAGATGGGACAGAAGGCTGGTGGGGTGGGGCTCATGAAACAGACGCCACACGAATTGGTCGGAAACGTCTTGTCGAGCAGGGGAAAGTAGCCTCCGATGGCCGGGGCCTGCTCGAGAAGGAAGACCTTCCTCCCCATCTCAGCCAGCAGGAGGGCGGACTGCATTCCCGAAATTCCCGCGCCCACCACCAGCGCCGAACTCTTATCGCCTCTCATGTTGTTATCCCGTGTCATGGTTCCCTCGTGTCCGTCTCGATGCTTTAGGGCTAACCAAGGATGCCATGTCTAACTCAACCCCAAGGAGTCCAAGAGGGGTTTCGGGTTGATCAGGTGCTTCTTCCACCAATGCTCGCGCCTCGGGATCTCAAAGGCCACCCCGATCAATTCGGTGAAGTAGAAGATGGGCAGTCCCGCCTCCTGTCGCATCTCGAGGTTCATGGTGCAGAGGCCGCAGGAGGTGACGATGCAGTGCGCGTCGGCCTCCTTCGCCATGGAGACGATCCTTCCGACCAGGGTCTGAACCACATCGGCATAGGTCATCGCCAGATCGGCGCCGCAACAGTCGGTTTTGTAAGACCATTCCACGGGTTCGGCGCCAATCCCCCTCATCAGCCGATCGAGGTACTGGGGATTCTCCGGATGATCGAGCTGGGTGATCTTCGGATGCCTCACCAGGGCGCATCCATAGTAGCAGGCGGTTTTGAGCCCCTTCAGGGGCCGCTTCACCTTCTCCCGGATCTTCTCCAGGCCGATCCGGTTGAGAAAGACGTCCATCAACGCCAGGATCTCGATCGAAGGATCGTAGGTGAACCCCACGATCTCCTCGATCTCCTTTCGCTCCGCCTCGTTGTGCTGCAGGACGTGTTCGGTCCTCTTGAGATAGCTGAAGCAGCCCGCGCAGGGAACGACGAGGGGTCCCGCCTTGGCCTCCTGGGCCTTCCAGATATTGCGGGCGGGGAGGCAGAGGGAGAGGAGGCGATGGAGGCTGTGGGTGGCGGCTGCGCCGCAGCAGTTCCAATCCTCGATCTCCACCAGTTCCACGCCGAGGGTTTCAAGGACGGCCTCGGTGGAGCGGCCGTATTCATAGGAAGAAGAGTGGTCCGTGCATCCAGGAAAGTAGGCAAATTTCATTCTGGCCTCCGACATCCCCCATGGGGAAAACGGTTCATTCCTTCTGCGTACATCGTTCGAAGATCCTTTTAATCTCTCCGCGGCCCTTGACGAAGCTGGGGAGGAGAGGGAATTTCCCCTTGAAGAAGAGTTTCATCCCTGGGACGAGGGAGCCCGTCATCAGGTCTTTGCTCCGGAGCATATACTCCATCAGCATGGTCACCTCGTGGGCTCGACCCAGTCTCTGGATGCTGTGGATGAAGGCCTCGTGGAAGAGATGGATATTCTTCTCCTTGGCCGGCACGCCCTCCCTCGTGGCCATCTCCCTCAGGGCATCCATGATGACGCCGATGTGGATCTCGTTCGGGCAACGGGTTCCACAGGTCTGGCAGTAGACACAGAACCAGATCGCCCGGCTCTCCAGGACCTCCTTCTTCCTTCCCATCTGGATCATCCGGATGAGGCTGTTCGGCCGGATGTCCATATAGGGAGCCGTGGGACAACCGGCCGTGCACTTGAGGCACTGGTAACAGAGGTTGAGCCGCTCCCCGCTTCGTCGCTCGACCTCTTTCGCAAAGGCTCCTTGCCCCTGATCGGGACCGGGATGAATGTCCATCGCTTCCTCCTTGCGGATGCGTTCTATGGGCTCTCTGGCCTCTTTAGGGCTGGGTCAAGCTCATCGGCCCCCACCTTCATCCATCTCGAACCGGTTTTAAACCCTCTCCGATGAGGTGACAAAGGTCTCGACCATCCGGAGGATCTGGTCGGACGAACTGTTTCTTAACTCACAGGCAAAATTTGGGCAAGCGCTGACGCAGGCCCCACATCCCTGACAGAGGGCCGGGTGAACGATGGAGATCCCCCGATGGGGGTCCATCTCTCTGGCCTCATAGGGACAGACCTCGACACAGAGGCCACAGCCGCTGCAGATCTGCTCGTCCACATGGGCGATCAGGGGGTCCTGCAGGAGGCGATCGGTCGACAGCAGGGCCTGAATCTTGGAGGCGGTGGCCGAGGCCTGGGAGACCGTATCCGAGATGTCTTTCGGCCCCTGACCGCAGCCCGCCAGATAGATTCCCTTCGTCGAGCTCTCCACCGGATAGAGTTTGATATGGGCCTCGGTGAGGAATCCGTGGCGGTCCACGGTCGCCCTCAATTTGGCCGCCAGCTCCTTTATCCCCGTGCTCGGGATCAAGGCCGTGGCGAGGACGACCATCTCCGCTGCCACCTCGACGGACCGACCGGTCAGGGTATCCACGCCCAAGACCCTCACCTTCCCATCGTCCTCGAAGATCCTCGAGACGCGGCCCCTGAGATAGAGGAGCCCCTTCTCCTCGATCGTCCTCTGCAAGAATTCCTCATAGCCTTTGCTGTCCGAACGGATGTCCATAAAAAAGATATAGGGTTGCCCATCCGGGACCTGTTCCTTGTAGAGGGCGGCCTGTTTGGCCGTATACATGCAGCAGATGCGCGAGCAGTAGGGCATGTACCGGTCAGGGTCTCTCGAGGCGACGCACTGGATGAAGACGACCTCTTTCGGAACCCTTCCGTCGGAGGGTCGGAGGATCCTCCCACGGGTCGGGCCATCGGGCGAAAGCATCCGTTCGAAGGCAAGCCCGTCGACGACGTCCGGGATCTCTCCATACCCGTATTCCCCGATCTGGGGGAGGGGGAAGAGGTCGTACCCCGTGGCCATGACGATGGCCCCGACCTGTTTTCGGACTCTCTCCTCTTGCTGATCGAACCGGATGGCCTGCTCGGGACAGACCGCTTCGCATCTCCTACAACTTTGATCCAAAAAATAGAGGCACTGGTCCCGAAGGATCACGGGTTTATGGGGGACGCTTTCGGGCGCGAGGAAGTCGATGGCCTTGCGCTTCCCCAGACCCCTTTCGAAGGAGGAGGGAAAGGCCTTTGGGCATGAAGGGATGCAGAGTCCGCACCCGTTACACCTCTGCCAGTCCACGTAGGTCGCCTTCTTCCGGAGGACGAGGTCGAAATTGCCCACATAACCCTTCACCTCTTCGACCTCCGAATAGCAGCGGAGCTCGATCCTCGGATGCGCCTCGATCTCCTTGGCCTTTGCAAGGACCTCCGGCGAGGCAGGGCGGAGGTCCGGGAAGGTCTTCGAGAGCTGAAGCATATGCCCGCCCAGGGCCTGCTCCCTCTCGAGGAGGAGGACCTCGTAGCCTCCCTCCGCAAGGTCAAGGGCCGCGGTCATCCCAGCGATCCCCCCGCCGATGACGAGGACGCTTCGGTGGATGGGAACGGCGATCGCCTCCAGCTCTTCATTCTTTCTCACCTTCTCGAGGGCCGCCAGGATGATCTCCTCGGCCTTTCGGGTGGCCTCGGCCTTCTCCTTCTGGTGGACCCAGCTGCACTGTTCCCGGATGTTGGCGATCTCGCAGAGATAGGGATTCATCCCCTCGGCCTTCACGGCCTTCCGGAACGTGGCCTCGTGCATGCTGGGAGAACAGCAGGCCACGACCACACCCTCGAGGCCCTTTTCCCGGATCGCCTCCCGAAGGAGCTGCTGCCCTGGTTCGGAGCACATGTAGATATAGTCGGTGCTGTGGCAGACGTCCGGGGCCTTCCGGACCCTCTCGGCCACGGCCTTCACATCGACCGTGCCCGCGATGTTGACCCCGCAATGGCAGATGAAAACGGCCAGTCTCTTCATCCTAATTTTTTGCAAAGAGGGCCTGGACCTTGCTTGCCGCTCCATTGGCATGGGCGACGGCATCGGCAATGTCCTTCGGTCCTTGGGCCGCCCCGGCGATAAAGATCCCCTCCCGCCGGGTCTCCATGGGCCGGAGCTTTCGCTCAGCCTCGGTAAAGAACCCGTACGGGTCCGTTTCGATACCGAGCCTCTGTGCCAGTTCCTTCGACTCCTGGTGGGCCTGGATGGCCGTGGCCAACACGACCATGTCGGTCGAGAGCTCCACTTTTCTTCCCGTCAACGTATCCACGCCCCAGAGGACGATGCGGCCGTCCTCCTGAAAGATCCTGGAGACGCGGCCGCGGAGGTAGAGAATGCCCTCTTCCTCCATCCCCTGTTGGATGAACTCCTCATAGCCTTTCCCCGTCGAGCGGATGTCCATATAGAAGATGTAGGCCTGCCCGTCGTGGACCTTGTGCTTGTAGAGCCTGGCATGTTTGGCGGTGTACATGCAGCAGACCCTTGAGCAGTAGGGAAAGTAGCGTTGGGGGTCCCGCGATCCGGAGCACTGGATGAAGGCGACCTCCTTCGGGATCTTTCCGTCCGAGGGCCTGCGGATCTCTCCGGCCGTTGGCCCCGAGGCGGAGTTGAGCCTCTCGAAGGCCAGGCCGTCGATCACGTCGGGGATCGTTCCGTACCCGTATTCGCCGAAGGCCTCCTTGGGCAGAAGGTCGAAGCCCACGGCGACGACGATCGCCCCGACCCGCTCCTCCACGAACCGATCCTGTTGTTCATAATCGATGGCCCCCACCGGGCAGACCTTCTCGCAGACCCTGCATTTCTTTTCCAGAAAATAGCGGCAGATGGAGGGATTGATGACGGGCTTGTTCGGAACGGCCTGGGGAGACAGGGTGTAGATCGCCTTGCCCATGCCCATGCCCCGCTCGAACTCCGAGGGCCTTTTGGAAGGACACTTCTCCTGGCAGAGCCCGCACCCCGTGCATTTCCCCCAGTCCACATAGGCCGCCTTTCGCCGGACACGAACCGTGAAATCGCCCACTCGGCCTTCGACGGCCTCAACCTCGGCGTAGGTGAGGAGTCGGATGCGAGGGTGCTGGCCCGTCTCGACCGTCTTGGGAGTGAGGGTGCACTGGGCACAGTCGAGGGTGGGAAAGGTTTCGGAGAGCTGGAGCATCCGTCCGCCGATGGAGGGGAGTTTCTCGACCAGGACGACCTCGTAGCCCGCATTGGCGATGTCGATCGCTGCGGAGATCCCGGCGATCCCTCCGCCGATCACCATCGCCCTTTTGATAAAAGGTTGTCTGACCGATGTATGATTCAACGCTTCAGCCACCTACCAGCCCCCGTCGCCCCCATGGCCGCCTTCGATTCGATCGCGCTTCTCCTTGGGATGGCCTCTCCCTCATCCTCAGAGCAGCCCTTTTTCCCTGAGCAAGGGGATCGGGTCCACGAAGTTCTGTTCGAATCCGAGCGTCTCGACCCCTAATCCCATGGCCATGCCGAGGACCTGCGTGAAATAGAGGACCGGCACGGGTTTGAAAGAGAGATGATGTTCCTTGATATCCGCCTGTTTGTGATCGATGTTGAAGGTGCACATCGGACAGGTGGAGATGACCACCTCCGCTCCGTGTTTCACGGCAGAATTCAGAATCTTGTAGGCACATTCCGTGGCGACCTCGGGCGAGGCCACGGATTGAAAGGACCCACAACATTCAATCTTATAGGGAAAGTCGATCGGCTCGGCGCCCAGGGCCGCGAGGAAATCCTCCATCAGGGTCGGCCTCTCCTTGTCGTCGAACCTCATCTCCTCGAAGGGACGGAGGAGCATGCAGCCGTAGTAGGCCGCGGCCTTCAATCCCCGAAGCGGCTTGACCAACTTCTCCTTCACCTTCGAGAATCCGATCTCCCCTTTCAGAATCTCGAGGTAGTGGAGGATTTTCAGGTCCCCTTCGTAATTTGCCTCGATGAACTGGTTGATCTTCTCCCGCTTCTCGCCATCCTCCTGGATCAGACGATTTGTCCGTTTGATGACGTTGAAACAGATGGCGCAGAGGGTCGTGAGGGACGCGCCCTGTGTTCTGGCCCTGGCCAAGAGTCTCGCAGGGGGGAGGAGGGCCATGAGATTGTCGGTGGCCAGGGGGAAGGTCGCCCCGCAGCAGGTCCACTCCGGAAGTTCCTTCAGTTCAAATCCCAGGAGGAGGGAGCAGTTGCGCGCGGTCTGGTCGAAATTTTTGGCCTTGGTATATAACGTACATCCTGGGAAGTAGAGATAGTCCATACCCACCCCTGAGAGCGATCCCATCAAATTGATGGCCTCATATTCACAAGCGAAGGGAGTATCCCCTCCTCAGGAGAGGAACTTTCTAAACCCGCTGACGAAGGCGATCTGAGGCACCCTTTCGAAAAAGTCCTCGGAGAATGCCGAAACCTGAATGTGATCCCTTCGATCTTTTTTCCTCAAGACGACCATCCTCAGGGCGTCCATGACCCTTGCGATGTCGATCCCTTTCGGGCACCTCGAGGTGCACTGGAGGCAGGAGGCGCAGAGCCAGAAGGTGTTGACCTTCAGGGCCTCTTCCTCAAGGCCCAGCAAGGTATAACGGATGACCTCGTGAGGGCCCACCTCCATGGCAAAGGCGACCGGGCAACCCGCGGTGCAATTTCCACATTGATAGCAGGCAAAAAGGTTCTGACCGCTGATCAGTTCGACCTTCTTCGTAAAATCATTGTGAATTTTGGCACGTGAAAGCTCGATCTTCATGGCCTTTTCCCCGATGAGAGGCTTTCCATTATAATTTTAAAACACCCCTTGTTAAAAAGGCGAGTCAGGATGAATTGGGTTTCCGATCAGGGCCTCCGATACGGTTTCACACCTTCGATATAAAGGTCGTTTCCGTGGATATCGTTGATGACGATGACGGGGAGGTCCTCGACCTCGAGCCTCCGGATCGCCTCAGGGCCGAGGTCTTCGTAAGCGACGATCTCAGCCTTCTTGATCCTCTTGGCCAGCAACGCCCCGGCGCCACCCGTGGCCGCGAAATAGACCGCTCGGTGCCTCTTCATGGCCTCTTTGACCGCATCGGACCGCATCCCCTTGCCGATCATGCCCTTGAGCCCCTTTTCGATCAGGGCCGGCGAATAGGCATCCATTCGGTAACTTGTCGTGGGGCCTGCGGACCCAAAGACCTGGCCGGGCCTGGCAGGGGTGGGACCCACATAATAGATGATCTGCCCCCGAATATCGAAGGGTAGCTCCTTTCCCTCCTTTAGGAGGTCGAAGAGCCTTCGGTGGGCCGCATCCCGGCCTGTATAAACGATCCCGTTGATTAGAACGCGATCCCCGATCTTCAACCTCTCCACATCCCGGTCGGTGAGGGGCGTTTTCAAACGGATGGGTTCGGTCATAGGTCCCCCTATAAGATGGCCTCCTTATGGCGATGGGCATGGCACTGGATGTTGACCGCCACCGGAAAACTGGCGATGTGGCAGGGCATCATCAGGACATGGACCGCCAAGGAGGTGGTTCGGCCTCCCAACCCTTGGGGCCCGATTCCCAATTTGTTGACCTCCTCGAGGAGTTCAGACTCCAAACGGTTCAGTTCCGGGTCGGGGTTTTTGCTTCCCAGGGGTCGAAGCAGGCTCTTTTTCGCGAGCAAGGCGGCCATCTCGAAGGTTCCTCCAATCCCGACCCCCACGATCGTCGGGGGGCAGGGGTTGGAACCCGACTCCATCACCCTCTGGACGACAAAGCGCTTGATCCCTTCGATGCCATCGGAGGGGGTGAGCATGGCCAGGCCGCTCATGTTTTCGCTTCCACCCCCTTTGGGGGCCACCGTAATCTTCACCCGATCTCCCGAAACGATCTCGGTGTGGAGGATGGCGGGGGTATTGTCCCCGGTGTTCTCCCGGGTGAAGGGATGGCAGATCGACTTTCGGAGGTATCCTTCCCGGTATCCCTGGCGGACCCCTTCGAAGACGGCCTCTTTCAGGTCTCCCCCGGTCAACAGGACCTCCTGCCCCAATTCGAGGAAGACGACAGCATATCCTGTGTCCTGGCAGATGGCCACCTTCTCTTCCTTGGCGATCTTGGCATTCTCCTTCAGCTCTTTCAAGATTTCTATCCCCACCGGGGACTCCTCGTTCCGGAGGGCCCGATCAAAGGCCTCGATCACATCCTCACCGAGGTCGGTATTGGCTTCGATACAGAGGTTTTTCACCGCTTCCGTGATCCGTCTGACGTCGATCTCTCGCATCGTCCCCTCGTCCTTTAGAAGGATCGCTCTCCCTACGAGGTGCCCCTCTGCGAACAGGCCCCTTGGGGTTCGAAGACCTTAAACCCGCCTTTCTTAAACCCGCCTTTTAGGTTAAAGCTTAAGCTCCGCAATGCTCTTTCTTACGCTCTCCGCAGATTTGGAGACCAGGGCTTTTTCCTCTTCGGTCAATTCGACCTCGATGATTGCCTCGACCCCCTTCTGCCCGAGCTTGATCGGAACGCCGAAGCAGATGTCCCTTAGACCATATTCTCCATTGAGGTAGACGCAACAGGGGAGGATCCTCTTTTTGTCTTTGAGGATCGCCTCCGCCATCTGAATCACCCCGGCCGATGGGGCATAATAGGCGCTTCCGGTCTTGAGGAGATTGACGATCTCCCCCCCTCCTTTACGAGTCCGGTCGACCAGCTGGTCGATCCTCTCTTTGGGGAGGAGCTGAGAGAGAGGGATGCCGCTTACCGTCGTATATCTTGGGAGGGGGACCATTTCATCGCCGTGCCCGCCCAAGAGAAGGGCCTGAATATCTTCGACCGAAACCCCCAACTCCATGGCAATGAAGGTCCGGTAGCGCGCTGTGTCGAGGACCCCTGCCATCCCGATCACCCTCTCCCTCGGGAAGCCGCTCTTTTTATAGGCGAGGTAGGTCATCGTGTCGAGGGGGTTGGTGACCATGATGAGGATGGCATTGGGGGATTTTGCGATCACCTCCGCCACCACCGATTCGATGATCTTTCGGTTGATGTCGAGCAGATCCTCCCTGCTCATCCCTGGCTTTCTTGGCACGCCGGAGGTGATGATGACGACATCGGAGTCCTTCGTCTCTTCATAAGTGTTCGTGCCGACAATCCTGGCATCGAATCCCTCGATCGGCGAAGCCTCTAAGAGGTCGAGGGCCTTGCCTTGGGGGATCCCCTCGAGGATGTCGACTAACACGATGTCGCCCAGTTCTTTGGCCGCGGCCCAATGGGCGGCCGTGGCCCCGACGAACCCTGCTCCGATGATGGATATTTTCTTCCTTGCCATGATGGTCCCTCCTCCTTGCGAATTAATGCAGAGCAGCAGATCAACTTTGACCCTGTGATGTGAAAAGGGGTAGCAGATCCCCAGATTACCCCATCGAAAAGGGCATATTCGGTGTAAAAGGACGCCCCCAGGTTCTTTCGCCGTCAAGGGGTTCGAACTGATAGCCCCTCAGGTGGAATCCACAGGTGTTACGGACGATCAACTCGGGCATGAGCAGGACCTCACGGCCGGGTTGTCCGCGGTCGCCCCCCTCGATCCTCTCCACCAGCATCTCCACAGCGATGGCGCCCATTTCGAACTTCTTCTGGCCGATGGTGCTCAGTTCGATTCCTTTCATCGACGAAAATTCGATGTCGTTGAAACCGATCAGGGCCATATCCTCAGGGATCCGATAGCCTTCCTCACGGAGGGCCTGAAGGACCCCCAGGGCCATGTAATCGTTGGTGGCGAAGATGGCCGTGGGCCTCTCCGCCATCTGGAGAAACTGTTTCGCCTTTTGATAACCTGACGTCTTCAAGAAATTCCCCTCGAGAAAGAGATCCTCCCGGGGCTTAAGCCCATAGGTGAGGAGCGCCTTTTTCCCGCCCTCGAGACGCTCCTGCCCTACCGAGGACTCTGCAGATCCTCCGATCACCCCGATCTTCTGATGGCCGAGCCGGATCAGGTGTTCCACGGCCAGAAAGCCTCCCTGGACATTATTGACCCCCACGTAATCAATCCTCTCCTTCACCAAGGGGTGGTAGGTCCTTCGATTGACCAAGACCACGGGGAATCCCTCCTCTGCCAGGGCCAAGATGTTGGGGTCTTCGATATGGGCCGAGGAGAAGATGATCCCATCGACCCCCTTGCTTCGGAGCATCTCGATGTACTGTTTTTCGATGGCGATGTGTGACTGGGTGCTGCAGAGGATGATGTTGTAGCCCAATCGGGTGGCGGTCTTTTCAATGCCTTGGGCGAGTTCGGTATAGAACGGGTTGGCAATGTTCGTAATGACCAGGCCGAGCGTCTTGGTCCTTTTTAAGACCAGGCCCTTGGCCAGGAGATTGGGCCTGTAACCCAGCTCCTTGGCGATCGCAAGGATTTTCTCTTTGGTCTCGGGGCGGATGCGGGATTTGTTATTGAGGGCCCTGGAGACGGTGGTATGGGACACATTGGCGAGCCTGGCAATGTCTTTGATATTGACCTTGCGGTTCATCTCACCCGGTCAGGGGGGAGGGCTGGGCCGATTTCCTCCCCCCTCTGGTTCATTTCTTCTGGAGTTCGGCTTTGACTTTGGCGATCGCCTCGTCCTCCCGCTTCACATCCTCCAATGTTTTCGGCTTCAACTTTTCGGGCACGGGTTCGAGGCCGTACTTCCATTTCAAGAACTGCATCCCCGTCTGCGGAAAGAGGGCATAGATCAATGTATCGTAGAGATCTTTGGCCAGCCCTTTCGTCTCCTCCTTCACCCGCTCCAACTCGGGTTCGAGGATATCCGCGGGCCGGCAGGTGATCGGCTCTTTACCCCTTTTGTATCCTTTGAGAACTTGATTTTTGATCTCCTCCGATATGGGGACAGGGGGTTTTCCGTAGAGGCCATAGACGTAGTCCTGCGTCTCTTTGGAGACCATCTTGTATCGACCGAACAGGACGTTGAGGACGGCTTGTACCCCGACGATCTGGGAGGTCGGCGTGACCAGGGGAGGGTAGCCGAGGTCTTTTCGGGTTTGAGGAAGTTCCGCATACACCTCCGAGATCCGGTGGAGGGCATTCTGCTGTTTGAGCTGGCTCACCATGTTGGAGATCATGCCGCCCGGGATTTGGTGCTTCAGCACCGCCGTATCGATGACGGACATCTTCGTCGTGTCGAGAAAGTCGCGATATTTGGGGGCGATCGACTCCAGGTACTCCCCCAATTTTAAAAGTTTCGAAAGGTCGAGCTTCGGATCCCAGGGGGTTCCCTGGAGGGCGACCACGAGGGGTTCGACCGCGGGTTGGGAGGAGCGGAGGGCGAAGGGCGCGATCGCCGTGTCCACGACATCGACGCCCGCCTCGATGGCTTTCAAATAGCTCATCGTCCCCATCCCGCTGGTGTAATGGGTGTGAAGCTGGACGGGGATCTTTACGGTCTTTTTCAATCCCTTGACCAGTTCGTAGGCGTCGTAAGGGGCGATCAGGGCGGCCATATCTTTGATGCAGAGGGAGTCGGCTCCCATCTCCTCCAGGATCTTGGCCTTCTGTAAATAGTAATCGAGGTTGTAGATGGGGCCTCCCATTCGCGTCTCGGTGAGGGAGTAGCAGATGGTCCCCTGGATATGTTTGCCGCACCGTTTGATCGCTTTGAAGGCCGTTTCAAAATTGCGTTCGTCATTCACCGCATCGAAGACCCGAAAGATGTCGATGCCCACCTCCGCGCATTTTTCGATGAAGGCCTCCACCACGTCGTCCGCATAATGGCGATAGCCCACCAGGTTTTGGCCCCGCAACAGCATTTGGAAAGGCGTCTTCGGCATCCTCTTCTTCAACGCCCTCACCCTTTCCCAGGGATCTTCGGCGAGGAATCGATGGCAGACGTCGAAGGTGGCCCCTCCCCAAACCTCCACGGAATGGAACCCCACCTCATCGAGCTCCTCGGCAATCGGGATCATATCCTCCGTTCTCATCCTTGTGGCCAGATTGGATTGGTGGCCATCCCGCAGGGTGGTGTCCGTAATTTTGACCGGCTTGAGAGGAATCCTATCCATTCCTTCCATTGAAAAGGTCCTCCTTTCGATATTTAAAAGGGAAAAGATTTATGCGTTAACGTTAACGCATGTTAAAGTGTTTGTCAAGCAAAAAAATCGATCGTGACGACCCCCTTCCGAACAAATCATAAATCATTTTAAGATCCAATAAGTTAACTGTTTGCTCGCCTTAGGATGGCCTCGTTGATCTTTTTGAAGGGCTTTTCCCATTACCTTTCGTTTTCAACAGGCGTTGATAGTAGGAACGTGAGGTATATAGGGCGGCCAGTGGATTATGTCCGGTGACCCGGTCTTTTACGGCAAAGACGGTGGTCAGGCCTTCAATAAACTTCAGAAAGAGGGAGTCGTGGCCGAGGCAGAGGCCGAGCATGATGTTGAAATCGGTCTTCGACTCGTTCAGGAGCATCGCCTGAGCAATGGGATTGCACATCGCCTCGAACTCGCCGATCCGGATCTTCTCCTCCTCCTTGATCCCGATCCGCTCCTTCGGAACGCCTCCCACCTTACAGGAGACGGCGACGACCTCGAAGTCATGGCTTTCCAAGATCTCGGTGAGAATGGAGGCCTCCAGGCTTAACCCTCCACAGAAGGCCAGGCCGAGTCTTCTATAACCCATCCTTTTGGAGAACTCGATCAGTTCCTCGATTCTGCTCTTGGTCGGGATCATCACAAAGGGACGTGCCTCCCTTTGAGTGTAACAAGCGCCTTCCTGGACCGAAGCCATGCGGGCAAACTCTTTGATCCCTGCGTCGTCGTAACGTTTCAGGGCCTCGTTCAGGGCTTCCCCTCCCTTTCGGGTGGGACAGGAAGAAGGCCCTCTGCCCCTCTCGAGTCTGCAGATCTTTTCGACGATGGCGCACTTGGCACAATTGAATCCCTCTTTGGGTGGAAAAGACATCGGGAATCCCTCCTTTCATTTTTTGGGTCAACCTCCCGGACCGATGGGTCACGAGGGCATCCCGGGGACCGTCCCATTTCGCCTGGCTCTTTCCATGGCCCGCAACAAGAGTGGGGACATCTGCCTGGGAAGGAAGGGTGCGGGGGCGGTGTGGATTTCGGCTCAACCGGAGCGGCGCTCGCGGTAAAAATTCCAAAGGGCCTTCGAATGGGGATCGAGGTTGGTGAGGCCATAGGCCCGCGCCCATTCCATGGCCTCGAGGAACTCCTGGACCGTGATGCCCCTGGCGATTTCAGGGTGTTCGTAGGCCTTGTACTCCACCCGATATTGGGCCATGATGTTCACATAGGTGTTTTTGGGAAGATTTTCGGCCACCCATTTGACGAACTTCTCTGTTCCCGCAACCCGGTTGGGCATCACCAGATGGCGGATCATCACCCCTCGGAGGGCAATCCCTTTTGAGTCCATCTGGTGGACCCCTACTTGTCGGTGCATCTCGAGAACCGCTTTCTTCACCACCTCGGGATAATCCGAGGCCCCTGCCGAATACTTCTCCGCCTTGTCCGGGTCCATGTACTTGACATCGGGTTTATAGATGTCCACAATCCCATCGAGGATCTTCAGGATCTCTACCCGTTCGTAGCCGCTGGTATTGTAGAAAAGGGGGATCTGGAGGCCCTTTTTCAAGGCGATCCTCGTCGCGTTGAGGATGTTCGGCATGACGTGGGTTGGGGTGACGAGGTTCACGTTGTGGCATCCCATCTTCTGGAGGTGAAGCATCCGATCGGCCAGCTCCTCGTCCGTGATCTCTTTGCCTCTCCCCTCATGGGCGATCGGCCAGTTCTGGCAGAAGATGCACCGGAGGTTGCAATGGGAGAAGAAGATCGTCCCGGACCCGTTCTGTCCCACCACGGACATCTCCTCCCCGAAGTGGGGGTGATGACTGAAGACCACGGCGTTTAAGGGTGCGCGGCAGAACCCCCTTTCCCCTTTTTTCCGGTTGACGCGGCACATCCTGGGACAGAGCTCGCACCGTTCGAAGAGGGCATAGGCCTGTTCGACCCGTTTGGCTAATATCCCCTCTTGTTCCAATTTTTCATAGGCAGGGATCCACCGATCCCCCCTTCTCTGTTTCGGAAGGGAGGGCGATGGCAGAATCGAAAGGCCTCCCAAAAGGACAGAAGCCTTGAGGAATTGTCTGCGCGTGCAGGGCATCAAAAAAATCATACCCCAGGGGTCTTAACTTGTAAAGAGGAGAAACCTCAGGTTGACGAATCGACCAGCCCCTTTCTATAATTTTTTAGGAACCTTATGAGGCCTTCACCTCTTTCTCCGATCACGAGAAGGGACTTTCTCTTCCTCTGGGGAAGGTGCCTTGCCTGTCTTTCCGGGGCGGCCATGGCCTTCCTTCCCAAAGGGTTGTCCGGCCAGGGGATGAAGAAGGGGCTCATCCGGCCAAAACTCTCCCCTTTCTATAGCGCCTTAGGAGGGGGAGAGGTCCGATGCGAACTCTGCCCCCATCGGTGTCAGGTGTCGAAAGGGAGAAGGGGCCTCTGCAAGGTTCGGGAGAACCGCGACGGGAAATATTATAGCCTCGTTTATGGGACCCCCGCCGCGCTCCACCTCGACCCCGTCGAACGGAATCCCTTTTTTCATGTCCATCCGGGGAGCAACGCCCTCTCCGTGGCTACCGCCGGATGCAACTTTCAATGTAAATTCTGTCAGACCTGGGAGATGTCCCAGGCCTCGCCCGAAGAGATCTATAGCCACGAGGCCTCACCCGAGACGACCGTGAGGATGGCCAAGACGATGGGGGCCCGCGCGATCGCCTATACCTATACCGAGCCCACCATCTTCTTCGAATACATGCTCGATACCGCTACCCTCGGAAGGCGAGAGGGCCTTCTCAATCTCCTCCAATCGAACGGGTTTATCAATCCCCAACCTCTTCAGAGGTTATGTCAGGTTCTGGATGCGGCCAATATCGACCTCAAAGGTTTCTCCGAATCGTTCTATAGCCAGCTCTGTCAAGGGGAGTTGAGCCCTGTTCTTGAAACCTTAAAGAGGCTGAAGAAGGAGGGGATCCACCTCGAGATCACCAACCTGGTCATCCCGATGCAGAATGATGAATTGGAGGCCGTGAGGGAGATGTGTCTGTGGATCAAAAGGGAACTGGGCAGCGACACGCCGGTCCATTTTTCACGGTTCTACCCCCTCTACAAACTTCGAACCCTCCCTCCCACCCCCATTTCTACCCTGGAGAAGGTGAGAGCCCTGGCCCTCTCCACAGGCCTCGAATATGTCTATATCGCAAAGGTTCCTGGCCATGAGGCCGAGAATACCTTCTGCCCCCGTTGCAAAAAATTGATCATCCAAAGGACAGGCTTCATGGTCGGGGAGGTCCAAATCAAATCTGGAAAGTGCAGGTTCTGCGGAAGACCCATCCCGGGGATCTGGACATGAAGACGCTCCCTTTCACTTGTCCCGTCTGCGGTCAGAAGAGGGACTATCCCCTTCAGGCCCTCTATGAAGGCGCCCTTTTGAACTGCCCCTTTTGCAAACTCACCCTCACCCTCCACGGTCATATGTGGGAGGAGGTTCAGAGGGAGATCCAGAAATTGACTCAATCCCAGAATACGCCGTAGAAGGCTTGGGCCAGTTTGAGCTGCTCCTCCTTGTCGAGCTCCTCGCCCCTCTCCAAACGGTCCAGGTATCCATCGATCTCCTCGCTTTCCAGCCTCAATCGAGCGATCCGCTCCTCTTGACGGCCAATCTTTTGGTCCAGTTCGTCGAGGTCGAGGCGAAGGTCAAACCTTCGGTTCAAAAAAGAGAGGAGGGATTGAATGGCCCGGTAATCCCCCCGGGTCCCGAAGTAGAAAGGGACCTCCAGCCAGAGGCTCATCCCGGGCATCCTCCTTTGTTTGGCGATCCAGAGGAGATAACTGCTGAGGGCAGGGACCCCATGGTAGGTCATCGGCTCCAGTCCGGCTTCTCTGGCCTCCTCCCTCAGCTCTTCTTCGTTAAACACCGCCCATATCTTCCGGGCCTGCGCGGGGCCGATCGCCGTGTGCATGCCGTTGATCGTGTAGAGCGATGGGGTCTGAAAATGATTTTGGGCGACCTCGAGCAATAGGGTCAAGAATCGATGGTGCTCGAATTCCGGTTCGTCGCTTTTAAAGATCAGGAGATTCTGTTCTTTTAAGGCCCAGAATTTGGACTCCTGAATCTGGACGAGGTCGTCTTTAAACCTCACCCCGCCAAAAGAGAAGAAGGGAACCGGATCGAGAGCACCGACCTCGATCCCCCCTAACTTTTTGATCAGGTCGTCAATTCCCTTCGAGCAGAGTTGGCCGATGTCCTGGCCCTGCCAAATGACCAGCAGGGGAGGGTGATGGAGGTCAACGGAGGCATCGACTTTAAATAGGTCCCTCTCCACCCTCCTCTCCTCCTTTGCGATACTGCTCATCGATGTAGATCTGCGCTTGAATCGTTATCGGGCCCGACCTTCCCTGGGCCAAGGACTTCCTCCGGTCGTACTCCTCCCTCAAAGGGGGAGGAAACTTGGCATAGAAGCCCTCGATGATCTCTTCTACTTGCCTTTCCAGCGGATCGAGGAAATGGAGATCGAAAGCCGTTCCCAAGATCTGGGCGAAGACTTCCAAGACCGATCTCGAGGCCTTAGGATAGGGGAAGGAAGCCCCGGAGAGCCAATCCGGGATCTCTCCCATCAGGCAGGCCCCTTCGACCCCCCTCGATTTCGCCACCCCCAGGAGGAGTCCATTGAGGCCGGTGATGACCCCTTCGCCTTCGCTTCGGTCGGAGAGTTCGCTCATGAGAACGGTGTTCGATAAGGTTCGGATCTCCTCGATCAGCCGTTCGGAAGTGGCCACCGCACAGACCCTTGGCCTCATCTGGTGATGGGTGAGGGAGACACAGGCCCCTGAGGTATAGACCCTCCGACAACCCAATTCCAGAGCGACCTCCAAAACGAGATTGGCCATCTGGTAGGCCTTCTCTCCCGTAGCATAAAATCGGCCTTCCCTCGAAGGCTGCTCCTCTCCAATGAACAGGAGGACCTCCCGGTCCTCTAACGTTTGAACGTAAAACCGGCTCTTCGGGAAGTCCAACCCTTTGAGCAGGCCCTCCTCGATGACGACCCGCCTGGGATAGAAGAAGGGGAACCCCTCGATCTTTCCAAATTCCTCCGCCTTCAAGATTTCCCTTAAGGCGTTGACCGCCAGGATGCCGATGTTGCCGATTCCGGGCCACCCGACGAACATCACCGGATTTCGGAGCTTGGGGCGATAGTAGAATCTAACCGCCATCGGACTCGTGCCTCTTCGAAACCTCCCTTTTTCGAAATCGTCGTCACGGACGAGGATCCAGGATTCCGTATCCCATTCTATTCGGTTCGCGTGGTCTTCACAAGGCCTTCCTCCCGACCCTTTTGGGAGGTGGAGACGAGGGTTCCATCGCTCCCTTTGGCCTCCTTGATCCGTTCGTTGTCTTGAAGCAGATGGAGATTGTGTTTCAGGGCAAAGGTCTGAAGGGCCTCCAGTTGATGCTGGAAGGCCGTGCAGTCGAGGGGACGGATCTCCTCCGGATCGATCTTCAGATCGAAGGCCCTGCACGTGCGCGTTTTGAGGGAGTATTGAACTTTGATCCAATGGGCATCGATCGAATTGAGGGTCCCTTCGTAGCCGTAGGCGAAGATATATCTTCTGCCCAATCGAGGATGGAAGAGGGATTCTCCGTCGAAGGCGTGAGGGACGTAGGGGATCCTCAACGCATCGAGGAGGGTGGGCAAGAGATCGACATGGCTGGTCGGCACCTGAATGGATCTCGGCCTAAAGAGGGCGGGCTGGTGAAACATCATGGGGGTCGCAAGATTTTCGTTATAACTATACCGGTGGTGCATGAAATTGTCAGGGTGATGCTGGCCGAAGGCCTGGCCATGGTCCCCCGCGATGACGAGGATCGTCCGGCCGAGCAGCCCCTCCTGTTTTAACCTATCGTAAACCCGTTTCAGCATGTGATCGAGGAGGTTGAGATTGTTATAATATCGGCTGATCATCCGCATATCGGGAGGGACGAGGTGATATTCGGATCCGTAATCGAAATAGGGGAGGTGGGCGGCGAAGCTGAGGTAGATGGCCAAAAAGGGTTCTTTGGCCCTCTGGATTCTCCGGTTGAAAAAGTCGATGGTCTCCACTTCGTCCCTTCCGAGATAGCGTCCGAAAGCGTTTTTCTCCTCCCTCTTCCTCAGCGTCAGGTTATCGAAATGGTAGATCTCCTTGAGGCCACTGTTTTTGACGAAAGCGGCCGGAAAGTACCACTGGAGGGGGGAAGGGGTCACGAGAAAGGCCTCGTAGCCCTCCGGCAGAAAGGCCAAGAGGGAGGGAAGAAAGGCATCCGGTCGGGTCCCAAACATCTCCTGGCTGAAGAGGTCGTACCGCCCGCTCAGGAGGGAGAAGACCGCTTTGGTGGTGATATTCGATGTCGTAAAATGTCTCTCCAAATACCAACTCTCCCTTGCCAAACTTTGAAGGAAGGGCATCGGGATCCTTCCGGGCTCGGTCGGGTCGAAGATATAGCGGCTCCCCACAGACTCCATGATGAAAAGGACGATGTTCCAGCGACGGTCAGAAGCCAGGGGGTTGGGCGTAAAAATTGGGCTTGCCTCTCGGGAAGCCATCTCCCCGGAAGGAAGAGGGGGGCCTTCCTCTTCCTGAAAGACCTTCCTTCGAACCTCTTCTCCAAGGTCGGCGAATAAGGAGAGGGTCGGATTACTTCGCAGCTCGGCAGGCAGGGGGGCGGGATGAAGGAGAGAGGCCAGGCCGGAAAAGGCAAAGAGGAGGATCCCCCCGCCTAAAGTGGCCTGGAGGAGCCTCCTTCTTAAGGGGAACGGGAGAAGGAAGACCCCCCAAAAAAGACCGATGGGCAGCAGAAGCGCAACTATCTCTTGCCAGCCCACGAATTTGAAGATCTCCACCTTCGGGACATTATGGAGGAGTTCCTGAAGGACGAAATAGCCCATGCCGGTTTGGGCCTCGAAGAGGAGCCGGAGGTGGGCCTGATGGAGAAGGGCGAGGCCGAGGAGAAGGAGATGGGTGATAGCCACGGCCAGGGTGTTGAGCCAAGGCCTCCCTTTTTTTCTCAGGATCGGGCGGAAGGCCCGGTACACAAGCCAGGACCCTCCAAAGGAGAGGAGGACCAGTCCGAGGTCATAAGAAAGATCCCTGATCATCACCCAAAAGGGGTGCCTGGAGGGATCGAAATCGAAAGGCCTGACCGAATAGGTGAAGAGAGACCAGGTGAGTTGGATCCGATAGATCAGGACGATCCCCAAGAGGGAAAAAGAGAAGGCAAATGGAGTTTTCGGGATAACCGGTTCCAATCGAAGCATATCTGGATCTCTCTTGGTGAATCTATTCTGTGACAGAAAAGGATAAGAATCAACCCACGAGATGGGGCCGGTATTGATATTCCGCCCGGAATCCTCTATCGTTATCCAAGCGGCCAAGGAGATTCTTCCTCACCATGAATAGGGGTTCGTCCCATCTCATCCACTGGGCAGGGGATCTGCTGTTGACGATCCTCGCCCTCTGCCTGAGCGTCCCGATCCGATGGTTACCTCCTCGGGTGCTTCCTTCGATGTCTCGATGGGTGGGATCGGCCCTTTTCTTCCTCCATCCCCGGTATCGGAAGAGGGTCGTCCATAATCTTCGGCTCGCCTTTGGAGGGGAGATGGATCCAAAGGGGATCGAAAAACTTGCCCGGGAGGTGTTTTTCCATCTAACCCTGACCCCCCTGGAGTCGCTCTATGGCTATCTCCATCCTCCCGAACGATTCCTCCTCAAGATCAAGATCGAAGGAGAGGATCATCTACGGTCGGCCCTGGCTGAGGGCCGTGGGACGATCGCCCTGGGTCTCCATCTTGGCCCTTTTACGCTGGTGGGGGCAAGACTGGCCCTGGAAGGTTACCGGTTCAATCTGATTTATAATGAAGGAAATTATCCCAAATTTTGGAAGAGGCTGGGGAAGCACCAGCGAAGGCTCGGGCAGAATCCCATTCCGTTGAAACCGATCTCGGTCTCGCTGAAGAAGGCCCTCAACTGCCTGCGCCGCAACGAGATCCTCTATCTCATCGCCGATGAGCAGCAGCGGAGGGGTGGCGTTCCCACGCCCTTTTTTGGCAGGACCGCCTTCACGCCACCAGGACCTGCCCTCCTCTCCCTAAAGACGGGTGCGCCGATTTTGCCCATGTTCATCCGAAGGGAGCAGGGGGTTCCAGAGGCCTTGGTGATCGGTCCCCCCATCACCGTCGAGAGGAGCGGCAACCTGGAGAGCGATATGGAGCAGTTGACCATCGCTTTTACCAAGGCCGTCGAAAGGGTCGTAAGGGCGTATCCCAGCCAGTGGGCCTGGCTCAATCGCCGGTGGAAACAGCCGAAGGGCTCCTTGACAGTCCGAGGGGAGACGTAATAAGATTTGGGCCGATGGAAGAGATCATCCAGAAGAGGTTTAAAGAACATAACGAGGTGAAAAACCAGTTTTTGAAGGGGAACCTCTCGAAGATTCTCGAGGTGGTGAAATTGATCTCCCACTGTTTCGAGATGGGGAACAAACTCTTCTTCTTCGGAAACGGCGGGAGCGCCGCCGATGCCCAACATCTCGCAGCGGAGTTCGTCAACCGCTACATCATGGAGCGTCCCCCTCTTCCGGCCATCGCCCTGACGACGGACACCTCGGTCCTGACCAGCATTTCGAACGATTTCTCCTTCCACGACGTCTTTGCCAAACAGCTCAAGGCCCTGGGTCGGGAGGGCGATGTCGCCGTCGGCATCAGCACGAGCGGCACCTCCCAGAACGTCCTGAGAGCCTTCGAGGTGGCCAGGGAGATGGGCATCAAGACGATCGCCCTGACCGGACACGACGGAGGATTGGTTGCCAAGGTCGCCGACATTTCCCTCGTCGTCCCCTCCTCCAGCACCCCCCGTATTCAGGAGATCCATATCCTCGTCGGACATCTCCTCTGTGAATTGGTGGAACATTACCTATTTTTGCATAACACCTCTGCTTACGGCGGAGAGGATCTCTGAAGGGACCCTTTGAGAGGATCGCCATGGTGCCCCGCCCCCTCGATCCCAACCGCATCACCTACACGTCCTTGAAAGGAAAGAGACACAAGGTTAAAACGGCCGCTTTTGCACGGGCCTGGCAGGGCGAGGGCAGGTTTACCGAATTCCTGAAAGGCCTCCCCAATCTCCTCGCCGGAAAGGACTTTCGGGAGGTGGTGGAAAGGATCGCCCGGGCGGTGAGGCAGAGGCGTATGGTCCTGCTCGGGATGGGTGCCCATCCCATTAAGGTAGGGCTCAGTCCCGTGTTGATCGACTTGATGGAGAGAGGCATCCTCAAGGGGATTGCCATGAACGGCGCCTGTGTGGTCCACGATGTGGAGATCGCCATGTCGGGCCATACCTCGGAGGAGGTGGAGTCGGAGCTTCACCAGGGCACGTTTGGAATGGTCCGGGAGACTCACGAGGCGATCAATCAGGCGATCCGGGAGGGGGTTCGAAAGGGGTGGGGGATCGGCCAGGCCGTCGGGCATAAAATTAACACAGGCCGTTTTCCATACAGACGATATTCCTTGCTGGCTGCCGGGCAGAGGTTGGGCCTTCCGATTACGGTCCACGTCGCCATAGGCACCGACATCGTCCACATGGGACCCTCCGCCGACGGGGCCGCCATCGGAGAGGGAAGCCTCCGGGACTTTCGTCTCTTCGCCACCCTCGTCTCCCAACTGGAAAAAGGGGTCTTCATCAACCTCGGCTCGGCGGTCATCCTGCCCGAGGTCTTCCTGAAGGCCCTGGCCCTCTCGAAGAACTTGGGTCACCAGATTTCCGAATTGACGACGGTGAACCTGGACTTCCTTCACCAATACCGGCCCACGGTCAACGTGGTCCAAAGGCCCACCTCGATCGGTGGAAAGGGGTTCACCCTCATCGGCCACCATGAGATCATGTTGCCTCTTCTCTCGGCGGCTGTCATCGAGAAACTCATGGGCGGTTGAGGTCTCCTCTCCTCGGAAAAGGAGGGAGACGATTCGAGGATCGGCAAAGGAGGGTTTCGATGTTCGAATGCCATCTCGAAAAGAATAAGAGGCGCTGCACCTGCACCTATGAACCCTGTGACCGCAAGGGAAGGTGTTGCGAATGCATCGCCTATCACTGGGGCAGGAAGCAGTTGCCCGGGTGTTTCTTCTCTCCCGAAGGGGAGAGGACTTACGACCGGTCCATCCGGAGATTCATCGCGGAACATCGATAGGCGATGGACCGGGACGGAGAGGAGGCCCGCCGAGGAAGCGGCATTCCACGTCCTCCTTCCCCTTCGTGGGATTCATGGACAACGCCATGGACATCCAATTCGAGCGGTACCATCTGCAATGCGATCTTCTTTCCCCCCTCCAAGGGTTCGAGACGGTCTCGGTTCCTACGGAGGTCCGAATCGATCCGTTGACGAAGAGGAGGTGTCGGATCATCACCTGGGGCCTTCCCGATACGGGGCGGATCGACCTCTCCCGGATGGTAGAGGAATCCCGAGGGTGCATCTTCTGTCCAGAGAACGTCCATTTGAAGACCCCAAAATTCCTGAAAGAGATCGCACCGGAAGGGAGGCTATCGAGGGGGGAGGCCGTGGGGTTTCCGAACCTCTTTCCCGCAGGGAGTTACGGGAGCGTCATCGTCCTCTGTTCGGCACATTTTCGCCCCCTGAACGAACTTACCCCTTCCCTCTACGAAGATGGCCTCTCCTTAGCCGTGGAGATCATCCGGAGGACGGTTGCCTACGATCCCAATGGCCGTTTCTGGCAGGTGAGTCAAAATTTTTTACATCCGGCCGGAAGCAGTATCCTCCACCCTCACCTCCAGGTGATCGGCGACCCCATCCCGACCAACGAGATGGAATGGCTGAGGGAGGCCGGTGCCTCTTACTACGAGAGGAACCGGTCCATCTACTGGCAGGATCTCGTTCGGAAGGAGGAGGAGTTGGGAGAGCGATATATCGCCAAGACCGGGAATGTCCATTGGTTTGTTTCCTTCGCGCCCATCGGATTTAACGAGGTCTGTGCGGTGGTGGAAGGCCATAGCTCCCTCTTGACCCTGACCCCAGCGGACCTCTCTCTCCTCGCCCGAGGGATTGTCTCGACCTTGAGATACTACCACGATAAGAATTTGAACAGCTTCAATCTCACCTTCTATTCCATTTCCGGAGAGGAGACTCACTGGCTTCTCTTGAGGATCATCTCCAGGACGCCCCTCCAGCCCTATTACCTGAACGACTGGACCTCGTTCGAGGCCCTCCACTCCGAGCTCACCCTGAACATCTACCCTGAGGGTCTTTGCCGTGAGATCCGACCTTATTTCTCCTGAAAGGGTCGCCTCCATCGACATCGGGACGAATACGATCCTGCTTCTCATCGCAGAGGGGGAGGGGGGGAATCTCCGGGTGCTCGAAGACCGGGAGGCCGTCGTCCGTCTCGGGGAAGGCCTCCACCGAACCGGGATCCTTTCGGAAGAGGCGATGGAGAGGGGGCTTCGTGCCCTGGAGCAATATCTAAGCCGGTGCGAGGAGATGGGGGTTCAAAGGACCTTTGCCGTGGGCACCAGTGCCCTGAGGGAGGCCAAGAACTCCGAACATTTCCGGCAAAAGGTGAAGGAGAAGTTTTGTCTCGACATCGAGGTGATCTCCGGAGAGGAGGAGGCGAGGCTTTCCTTTCTGGCCGTGGCGATGGACCTCTCATACCCATTTCAACCCCTCCTGGTCGTCGATGTCGGAGGGGGAAGCACGGAGATCGTCCTCGGGAGAGACGGTCAGGTCGAGCGCTGGGAGAGCCTTCCCATCGGGATCGTCCGCTTGACCGAAAAATTCCTTCCTTCGGACCCGGTGAAGGACCCCGAATACAGGGCCATGGTCGAGGAGATCGATAAACAACTCCAACGAGTCGTCGCCCCTGAAGTTCCTCTGACCATGGTCTCGATCGGTGGGACCGGAACTGCTCTGGCCTCTGTGGAACAGGGGCTTGAATCCTTCCAGATCGAAAAGATCCACCGATTCGTCATGACCCGGGAGGCTCTCCAACGGCAGCTTTCGCTTTATCGCTCCCTAAACCTTGGAGAGAGGCGGAGGCTCAGGGGGCTTCCTCCGGCCCGGGCGGATGTCATTCTGGCGGGGGCTTCGATCCTTCACCGCACCATGGAACGCTTCGGTTGCCCTTCCTTTTGGGTAAGCGCTCACGGGGTAAGGTACGGCCTTTTGTATAAAAAAATGGGGATTGCGCCTTTCAGCTCGCCTTCGAGACCAACTGTTTCAGGACCAGGATGACCATGAGGAGGAACCTCCCTGGCCCAGGGTTCTTCGGACCGACAGGGACGTCCCCTTTGCAAAAGACGAGGTCTCCCTTTTTAAAGGACCTCTCCTCCTCTCCGATCACCAGGGCCCCTTCGCCCTCCACGCCGTAGAGGATGACCTCCAGGGCCCCCGGATGGGGATGGGGCGGCATCGCCTGGCCGGCCTCGAAACCGATGAGGACGGCTGCAGCGGCCTCACCGATATGGATCTGTTTGGGCACGAAATTCTCCCTCGAGAATTCCGCCATTTCGAGGAGATGGAGCGGTTCCATCCTTCACCTCCTGTTTTCGAGAAGTCCATATCGCTCTTAGGAACTAATCCAGGGCGTTCAACTCCTTGACGATCTCCTCCGGGTCGATGTTGTGCATCAGGGCCCCGAAGGAGATCGACTCCATCTTCATCCCGGGGCAGGTGAAGCAGCCCGTGCCGAAATACTTTTCGATCACCTTGATGGCCTGGGGATTCTGTTTTAAGACGTCCCCGATGATCATGTCCTTGTGGAACTTCTTTTCCGCCATGTCCCTTCCTCCTCCTTCTTTGATTTCGAAGCCGGGGATCTCCTTCCCAGCCCCGAGCCCGACCAATCCTAATTCTTCGTCGGCCTCATGCTCATCCAGAGATTGAAGATAAAGATGAAGATCGATACCGCCTGGCCCAATCCGGAGAGGATGGCCAAGGTCTGCCAGAGGCCTCCTTGGATCGCCTGGAAGATCCAGGACAGGGAGAGGCCGATGAGGCTCAGGTTGGCCAGCCAGACCTGAAACATTCCTAGGCCGTGGCTATAGACGGGCCTTCCCATGAATCTCGGTAGGATGTGATATCCAACCCCGTAGATCATCATCGCCATAAACCCGAGCAGATTGATATGGGTGTGGACCCGGGTCAGGGAATACCGAAGGTCGGGATGGGCGAGCATGAGAAGACCCGTGATCGCCCCGACCCCCAAGTAGATCAAACTGGCTTTGACAAAGGCCTTTGCATACCTATCCATTTCGATTCCTCCAACGGTTCTTCACAATTTTTTATCTCCGACCCTTAAACCCTTCGCGCCGGATCGAGGCCCTACCCGCCATGGCTCTCTCTCTTCTCGCCCTTTTCAGCCATTTCCTTCTCCTTTCATTCAAAGGCTTGCCATACTCCTGATTTAAGCCTTGATCCAAGTCAACCTCTTCTCCGTTTCCTCGCCTTCACTTAAGATAGTGAAACAAGAGATCCACCCGGCCGTGCTTGATCAGGTACATCCCGGAAAATTTCATGATCTTCCGGATCTTTTCCTTGTAATCGCCCTTGTAGCATTGGGTCTGGCACTTCTTGCACATCGGCTTCGGATCGTAGGGGCACCTGAGCCTCATGGTCAGGCCGTAGGTGAGCAATCTTTGACAATCAGGGCACAGGAAGATCTCTTTCTCATGGATCGTCTTCAGATCATAGAGCCTGAAGGAGAACGGGGCTCTCTCTCCGTCGTGGTTCTCCCGGCAGTAGATCTCGACGAACCTCATCAGGGTCCGGATATCCTCCTTCTCTCTTTGGGAGAGTCCTTCCTTCTTCACCATCGTTTTCTTTTCTCCTCCATACTTCAAAGCTAACCTGTTTCCATCGAGGTTTCCTTGACCTAAGTCAAGGGGATGAGTTAAGAAAAAGGCCCTATGGATTTTTTCTTCAATCCCAATGGCATTGCGGTGGTGGGAGCCACACCCGAAGCAAACCGAGGGGGAAGGAATCTCCTTGCCAATCTCCTCTTTGGCTATCGGGGTCCCATCTACCCGGTCAACCCGAAATACGAAGAGGTCCTCGGGTTGAAATGTTACCCAAAGGTATCGGAGATCGAAGGCCCCCTCGACCTGGTCATCATCTTCGTCCCTGCGAGGAGCGTCCCTCAGATCCTTGAGGACTGCGCCGCCAAAGGCGTCCGGGGGGTCATCATCGAATCAGGGGGCTTCGCCGAGGTGGGTCCGGAAGGGAGACGGCTCCAGGAGGAATGCCTTTCCATTGCCAGGAAGGGAGGGATTCGGATCTGGGGCCCCAACTGCATGGGGATCATCGATACGGGAAGGCGTTACATCTTCTCTTTCGTCATTCCACAAGATATGCAGGAGGCCCTCCGGCCAGGCCGTATCTCCCTGGTGGTCCAGAGCGGCCTCCTCTCGGGAGGGTTCATCATCACCCTCATGGGGAATAGGATCGTCGGCCTCTCCAAGGTCTGCTCCATCGGCAACAAGAGCGACGTCAATGAAAATGAGATTCTCGAATACTTATTGGGAGATCCCTCGACGGAGGTGGTATGCCTCTACCTCGAATCCTTTGCCGACGGACGCCGCTTCTTCGAACTGGCCGCCTCTTCGGACAAACCCATCGTCTTATTAAAGGGGGGCAAAACCCCATCCGGAGCGAAAGCCTCCCTCAGCCATACGGCCTCGCTGGCCGGCCGTTACGAATTGATCAAGGGCATCCTAAAACAGGCCGGGGTGATCGAGGCGGAGGATTTCTTCGAGATGATGGACATCGCCAGGGTTCTTGAAAAGGGTTTCCATCTTAAGAAACCTAAAAGAGAAAGGCCGCGGATCGCCATCCTCACCTACAGCGGAGCCTCCGGGATCGTCACTTCAGACCATTTAGAACGACATGGCCTCGCTCTGGCCAATCTTTCTCCCCGGACCCTGAAGCGACTGAAAGCCCTCTCGCCGGATTGGATGCCGATCCAAAATCCTGTCGATTACTGGCCTGCGATGGAAAAAAACGGCCCCCTCCTCACTTATCGGGAGGGGATATCGGCCCTCCATGACGATTCAGAGGTCGATGGGATCATCGTCCATCTCTATGCAGGGCATGGGGTCTGGCAGTTTGAGCCCAAGGCGATCCTTTCAGGGGTGAAAGATCCGAGGAAGCCGATTCTCTTCTGGTTGATCGGACCGGAGAAGATCCGGGAGGCGACCCGGCTCCCTTTGGAAGAGGAGGGCTGGCCCACCTTCTACGAGATCGGCCGGACCGTCCGGGCCATGGCCAGCCTCTTCGAAAGGGTCTGAGGAAGAGAGATTGGTTCATCTTTCTTCACGAAACGATCGATTTGAACGATGAACTGATCGAAATCTCCAAGGTTCTCCTTGCAGAGCTTGAAAAGCTCCCCATCGTTTATGAATCCATACCTGTGGATCAGGCTGTTTCTTAAGTCGGCAAGTCTTCTCAACTTATTCGCCAAATCAGGAGAGATGATCCCGTGCTCACCTCCCTTAACGATGCAATCGACATAACCCATACAGGCGATCCCTTTCACCCTCGCCAGCAGGTGCTGACATATATCTGTGATCGCCTCCACCTCCTCGATAAGGAGATACTTTAAGGCGAGGGGACTTCTCTTGTCGCGCAAAAAGGCATCCTCACCCAAGGCCAGTATCTCTTCGATCTGTCGCTTCATGGTGAGAATATCTTCTCTATCCTTTGCGATTCGGTCCTGGTCGAACACCGCTACCTCGAGGAATAGATTTCTGAAGTGGGAGTATTCCCTATAGCGTTTCCCGACCTCCTCTATAAAACTGGCCCTTCTCCCTTCGCCCCTTGAAAAGAGGAGCTTTCCATCCCGGAGGACCACCGCTTGGAAGGCTACCGGCGCCTCATTGATGACCTTGACCTCGACAGGGTCACCCAAGATTGCTGTTAATTTCGCAGAGAGATCTGATTCGTACGTGAGCTCTCCTTTCCCTTCGATGAAAAGGGCTACATCGATGTCCCGAAAAGTCTGCGATTTGACGAAGGATCCATGGACATAACCAAACACGATCCCTAAGGCCTCGGAGGAGAGGGCCTCTTTCATCAGCCTCAACAAGGCCTCTTTCTCCTCCGGTTTTAACACCACCGGTTTGAAAATCTCTTCTCTTTTAACGTCTCCATGGCTTCGAGGCCGTAGGCTCCGCTCCCTCGCAATGGGAGGATGGCCGTTGAGAGCGATTCGTCGCGGTGCTCCTCGGAATGCTCCGATTTTGTCGTTTGTTTTAAGATACCAAAGCCATCCTTTGGCTTCAAGGAGAGGTCATGAGGGGGGTTATTTAGGGGGCAGGCCGAGCAGGATACGGGCTTCCGATGGGGTGGCGATCTCCCGGCCGAATTCTTTTGAGATCCTCACGACCCGTTCGACCAACTCGGCATTGCTCCTGGCCAGTCTCCCCTTCGAATAGTAGATGTTATCCTCGAGGCCGACCCGGACATGGCCGCCCATGGCCATGGCCATCATCGCCATGGGGAGCTGCGCCTGTCCGATACCGATCACCGACCAGGTGGATCCTTTGGGGATGATTTCCGAGAGGTGGAGGAGCGATTTGGCCGTGGCCGACATCCCGCCGATGACGCCCAGGACGAACTGGAAATGGAGCGGGGCTTTGAGCAAGCCTTTTTCCATCAATCGGATGCAGGTCTCGACCATGCCGGCCTCGAAGACCTCGAGCTCGGGTTTGATGCCCTTTGCGAGGGTCTCCCTGGCCAGCCTCTCCAGAAAGTCGGGAGGGTTGAGGAAGACGAGATCCCTCATGTTGATGGAACCCGCATCGAAGGAGACCAACTCCGGCTGGAGGGCCAGAGGGGTGAGCCGCTCTTCGTAATCGAGGTTCCTTCCAGGGATTCCGCTCGTGGTGAGACAGAGGACCGCATCGGTCTCGCCTCGGATCCGATCGACCACTTCCTTGAAGAGGTGATAATCCTGTGTTCCCAATCCGGTCTTGGGATCTCTCACATGGACATGGAGGATGGATGCCCCGGCCCTCCATGCTTCGATCCCCGATCGGGCGATCTCTTCCGGAAGGATCGGGATGTAAGGGGTCTGCTCCCTTGTGATTCTCGATCCTGTGATCCCGACGCTGATGATCAGTTTCTCCATCCCAGAGACCTCACATTCCGAGATAGGCCTTTCGAATGTGTTCGTTGCCCACCAGTTCCTGGGCCGTCCCCTGGAGGACGACCCGACCTGTCTCGAGGACATAGCCTCGATGGCAGTATTTCAAGGCCAGGGTTGCGTTCTGTTCGATCAGGACCATGGTCACCTTTTCGGCATGGAGTTTTTGGAGGGTCCGGTAGATCTCTTTGGTGATTTTAGGCGAAAGGCCGAGGGAGAGTTCATCGAGGAGCAGGAGGGAGGGTTTGGACATCAGGGCCCGGCCGATGGCCAGCATCTGCTGCTCCCCGCCACTTAAGGTCCCGGCGATCTGCGCCTTTCTCTGATTCAATATGGGAAAGAGGCCGAAGACCCACCCCAGGGTCTCCTGGAGCATAGGCCTGGCCTTTGCCGGATAGGCCCCCATCTCAAGGTTCTCATAGACCGTCATATCCTTGAAGATCCTCCTTCCCTCTGGGACCGAAGAGATCCCCAGGGAGACGATCTCGTAGGAGGGCAGGCCAGTGATCTCCTTTCCCATAAAGGTAATGCTTCCCTTTTTAGGGGGATGGACACCGAGGATCGATTCCATCAGGGTCGTCTTGCCTGCCCCGTTCGCCCCGAGGACCGTGACGATCTCTCCTTTCTCGACCTTCATCGTGAGATCCCAGAGGATCTGGGCCTCTCCCCGAAAGACGTCAATCCCATGGACTTCAAGCATCGGACTCTCCTAAATAGGCCTCGATGACCCTCGGATCCGAGATGATCTCTTCGGGTTTCCCCTCCCGGATCTTCTCACCTTGGTCGAGCACGAGGATCCGATCCGAGCCCTTCATGATGGCCCCCATGACATGTTCGATCCAGAAGATCGTCATCCCCTTCTGACTTCGGATCGCCTCGATCAGGGTCAACGCCTGGAGGACCTCGGAGGGGTTGAGGCCGGCCAGAACTTCGTCAAGGAGGAGGAGTTTAGGCCGCGTGGCAAGGGCCCTTGCCATCTCCAGTCGCTTCTTGTCGATCAGGGTGAGATCGTTTGCCAGGACCTTCTCCCGGCCTCCCAGCCCGACAAAATTCAGATGGTCCTTCGCTTCCTCCTCCTTCTCCCTTAAGCTCGCCCGTCCCTCCCCCCTTCCGATAATTCCGACCAACACGTTTTCGAGGCAGGTCATCTTTAAGAAGGGGCGGACGATCTGAAAGGTCCTTCCGATCCCCAGCCGGCAGATCTCGAAGGGTTTCAGGGACCGGAGGGGGATGCTGTTGAACAGGATACTCCCCTCGTCGGGAGGGTAGAGGCCGGTGACGAGGTTGAAGAGGGTGGTCTTGCCCGCTCCGTTCGGACCGATCAGGCCGACGATCTCTCCCTCCTCGAGGTGGAAATCGACCTTTTTCACCGCGGTCAACCCTCCGAAGGATTTTGTCAACCCCCTTGCTTCGAGGATGGGACTCATAGGAACTCTCCCCCTTTCGATCTTCGACGTATCATCCCGACGATCCCCTCCGGAGCGAACCGGGCCACCCCCAGGGCCACCAGCCCGAAGAGGAGGACATGGTACTCCCCGTAGATCCGGATATATTCGGAGAGGATTTCGAGACCGAAGGCTCCTATGATCGGTCCGAGGAAACTTCCCATCCCCCCGATGACCGCCATGGCAAGCACAAGGAACATCTGCCCTAAAGAGGGGATGTCAGGGGTGATGAGCATGAGGTAGTGGCCGTAGAGCCCTCCGGCCATCCCCGCCATGGCACTGGAGATCGTAAAGGCGATGATTCTGACCCGGATCGTATCGATCCCCGAGGAGGAGGCCGCCAGTTCGTCGTTTAACACGGCCCGGAAGCTCAACCCCATCTCGGAGTGGACCACCCTGTAGATGAAGACGAGAAGGAGGATCGTGACGAGGAGGAAGAGGAAGTAGTAATTCAACTTGGAGTACTCCGAGAAGAGACCGGGGACCTGCAACCCCATCGTGCCGCGGGTCCAACGGTCTTCGTTGGTGATGATGATCCGCAAGATCTCCGAGAAGCCGAGGGTCGTAAGCGAGAGGTAGATCCCTCCCATCCGAATGCAGAGGAACCCCAGGCCCAACCCCAGAAGGGCCGACAGGGCGGTCCCGAAGAGGACGCCCAGCCATGGAGAAAGGCCCACCTTGACGGCCAGCATCCCGGAGACATAGGCCCCGACTCCCGAGAAGGCGGCATGGGCAAAGGAGACCTGGCCGGTGTAGCCTGCGATGAGGTTCCAGGAGGAGGCCATCATGACATAGAAGAGGCTGATGATCATCACGTGAAGCCAGTATTCGGATAGGCCGAAGGGAAGGACGATGGCCAAAAGGATCACGCCAACCAAGATCGAGATCTTCTTCATTTCCAACCCGCAGACCTTCTCAACGTCAAGTCTTCTGGCCGAAGAGCCCCCAGGGCCTGAAGACCAGGACGAGGATCAGGACGATGAATCCAAAGATATGCCGGTACATGGTCGAGATGTAGGCGGCCCCTAAATTTTCAAGGATGCCGAGGGCCAACCCTCCAACGACACACCCCTTCAAGGATCCCATCCCGCCCAGGACCACCACCACGAAGGCCGTCAGGCTGACGGCCGAGCTCCCGGTGGGCGTGACCGGGAAGATGGGTGCGATGAGGACGCCTGCGGCTCCCGCAAGGGCCGCTCCCAGGCCGAAAGAGATCATGTTGACCCTCCAGTGGTTCACCCCCACCAGAGCGGCCATGCCCCGGTCCTGGGAGATCGCTCTCACGCTCTTTCCAAACCAGGTCCGTTTGATCAAATAGAAAATGGCAAGGAGGATGGCCACCGAAACCCCGAAGGAGAGGAGCCTCTGGTTTCCATAATGAAAGAGACCGAAGAGGTTTGTGGCCCCGGCCAGAAGGCTGGGAGGCTTATTGGGATAGGGTCCGAAGATCAGCAACGCGGCGTTCTGCAAGACGATGGAGAGGACAAAGGTGATGATGAGGGAGTACATCTCGTCGCCGTAGGTGGGCCGGATCAGGGTCCGCTCCATGATTAGCCCGAGGAGAAAGATGAAGCCCACCGAGAGGGGCATGGCCAGGAGGGGAGGAAGCCCGAGGGTGACGCTCAGGTGGTAGCTGAAGTAACCCGCGAAGATATAAAGCTCCCCGTGGGCGAAGTTCACGACCCTCATGATCCCCACGATCAGGGAGACGCCGATCGCGGAAATGGCGTTGATGACGCCCATCACGATCCCGTTGGTCAGGTACATCAGAAATTCAGCCATAAAGGTCCTCAGCGAAAGGGGTCGGAGGGGGAGGAGCCCCCACCCCGATCTCCGACCCACGCTCTCTTATTTTCCCCTCTTGAGGGTTCCGGTGGCTGCCTCTTTGGGGTAGACCACCACCTGTTGCTGATCCTGCCACTGGACCACCAGCATGGGGGGCATCCACTGATGATACTCGTAGGTGCCCTGCTTCAACCCGAACTTGACCACTCCCGTGGTCACCTCGAGATTGGTCTTTTCGAGGGCATCGACGATGGCCTCGTTGTTGGTCGATTTGGCCCTCGCGATGGCATCCGCGGCGATCAAGACGACATTATAGATCGATCGGCTCTTGTAGTCCGTGGGGTCTTTCCCGAACTTCTTCTTGTAGTCTTCCCAGAATTTCCGGCTGGTGGGGGTCAGATGGACCTTCTCATGCATGCTCGACATGAAGAGTTCCAAATCCCCTGCCTTTCCCACGTTCTTCCAGAAGGTATCCCAGAGGCTCGGAGGGCCTGCGCCGTCCAGGATGAGGGCTTTGGGGCTTAATCCCACCTCGTGGGCCTGGGCGACGAAGAAGTGAAGGCCGGTGCCATATATATAGGCGAGGATCAGGTCGGGATTTTCCGCCTTCAGCTTGGTCAACTCGGTGTAGAAGTCTTTGCTCTCCCGTTCCACCTTCAGGGTCACAAAAGGGATCCCCATATTCTTCATATTCGTTTCGGTCCGCTCGGCGATCCCTGCCCCCCAGTCCGAATTCTCCCTCACGATGGCCACCTTCTTAAATCCATGCTCCTTGACGAAGGGAGCGATGTAGAAGTCGACGACCCCGCTGTTGACCGGGCCTGCCCGGAAAACATACCGGTAATTCTTTTTGGTGATGTCATCGTGCCAGGCTTCGCAGATGATAAAAGGAACTTTATACCGATTGGCCACCTCGATCTGGGCCAGGGCCGAGGAGGAGTGGCTCTCTCCCACGACGATGGGGACTTTGTCCCGGGTGGCCAGTTTTTCGAAGGCGGCGGCCGCCTTCTCCGGGACACCGCCCGTGTCCTCGAAGATCACCTCGACCTTCTTCCCCAGAACGCCGCCTTTGGCATTGATATGGTCCAGGGCGATGGCGATCCCCTCTTCAAAGGCCTTTCCCGTGGCGGCAGCCGGTCCGGTTCTGGGGCCCACCACGCCGATCTTGATCGTCTCCTGAGCCATGGCCCAGGATCCCATGACGAGGAACAACCCAAAAACCAGTGCAACGATTCGTTTCATCTCAAACCTCCTTGGAGAGAGGACCTCTCCTGCTGTCCTTAAGGTGACATTGCCGAACCCTTTGAAGACCGTTAACGCCAACTGCCTTTAATCTCTCTTTGGACGAACCCTCACCCCCTTCCCCTTCAGAGCTTTCCCAGTTTTTTTAGATCCTCTGCCACCTGATCCAGCCCCAGTTCCCTCAATTTGGCCTCGGTGGGGATCCCGTTTCGGTTCCACCCTCGAAGGTCGTAATACTCGTCGAGCATCCGGTTCACCTTCTCTTCGGTGAGATGGAGCCCTTTGGCCGGACCCGAGGGCATAGGGTCATAGACGCGGCCCGGTGGGAGGTCGTAACTCCGACCGAAATCCTCGACCTCCCTTGCCCAGAAGGCCCGCGTCAGGTTCCAGACCTTTTCTGAGATCCGGAAGAGATCCTCTCTCGAGTATCCCAATCCGGTCACCGCGTTGAATGCCCTGACATACTCTTCAAAATCGACCTTCACCTCCAGCCAGGGGAACCGGCAGACGCCGAACATCTCCATGAGGGGCCGGAGGGTCTGAAGGTCTTTGACCAACTTGGCCCGGCCCTCCACGTTGTCCCTTCCCATATCCATGTCCTGGACGATCGCCCAGGAGCGGGTGTGTTGGGCCCCGATGTCGGAGGTCATGAAGGAGAGGAGCATGGCGGGCGCCCCCCGACATTCATAGGCCGAAAATTCCAGCCCCTTGACGTGGAAGGCGAAAGATTCGCTCTGGCGACCGATCCTCTTGGAGAGGGCGCGGGATCCCTTGGCCAGCTCTTTTCCCGCCCCTTCCTGATAGGCGATCTTCTTCAGCATGCTCTTGACCGCCTCGAGGTTCCCGAAACGGAGATCGATGCCGTCCAGGTCCTCCGGCTTCAACAGGCCCTTCTCCAGACACTCCATCGCGAAGGCGAGGGTGCCGCCGGCAGCGATCGTATCGATGCCATAATCGTCACAGAGGTAATTGAGGTACTGAACCTCTTCGATGTCGTCGAGGAGGAGGTTCGAGCCGAGCATTCCGATCGTCTCGTATTCCGGGCCGTCGATGTAGGTGCCGTATTTAGGGGAACGGGTATAATTGGCGCAGTTCAGGGGACACCCGAAACAGGCCTTGTCCCGGACGTGGATCTTCTTTCGCATGGTTTCCGGGGCGAGGGCCTCCTCTTTCTCATAATCGCCGTAATTGAAGTTTTTGGTGGGCAGCACCCCCATGCCTTGGCACCAATCCGTGATATCGGTCGTGCCGTAGAGCCGGAATCGTTTGAAGTAGGGCTGGGCGATGATATGTTTCAACACGCGCTTCGTGATCTCGACAAGGCCCTGTGGGTCGTAAAGGGAGATCCCCCCTGTGCCCCGGACGGCGATCGCCTTGAGTTTCTTGGACCCCATCACCGCGCCCATCCCGCATCGACCGGCCTGTCTTCCATACTCATGGTTGATGTTGGCAAACCTCACCAGGTTTTCACCCGCTGGGCCGATGGTGGCGATTTGGAAATCCTCCCCGAGGTCCTTTTTCAATTCGACCTCTGTGGCGAGGGCTCCCTTGCCCCAGTAGGCCCGGGCCTCTCGAAGTTCTACGCGGTCATCCTCGATGTAGAGGTAGACCGGTTCTTCCGAGGCCCCTTCCAGGATGATCATGTCGTAGCCTGCATATTTCAGCTCGGCCATGAGAAAGCCGCCTAAGTTGCTGTCGCCGTAGCCACCGGTCAGGGGAGATTTGGTTCCGAAGACGATCTTGGCCGCACTGGGCCAGAAGGTTCCCGAAAGGGGACCCGTGGCGATCAGGAGTTTGTTTTCGGGGCTGAGGGGATCGACGCCCCTGGGCAACTCCTCGTAGAGAAGCTTTGCGATGAAACCTCTCCCGCCCAGCCAGTCCCTGGCCAGCTGAGGGTTTAGAGGCTCCTTCTCGATTTTCCTCCCGGTCAGATTGACTCGCAGGACCGTGCCACCGTATCCGTATCTTTGGTTCATGATTCCCTCCAGCGAATGGCCTCGGGAGCGCAGACCGTCACGCATTCCCCACAGAGGTCGCACTTGATGGGGATGGGGATGTCCCGATGGGTATAAAGAACTCCATAAGGGCATTCCTCGATGCAGACCTGACAGAAGGTGCACTTTTCGGGGTCGATCACCAGGGCGCCCTCCCTTTCGGAGATGGCCTCGACCGGACAGACTTCTTTGCACCGGCCGCATTGGTTACAGACCTGAATTTCAAAGGATCCGGGAGCGGGGAATTTCCGCTTGATATGGACGGCCGATTTCTTGGGGTTGTTCTCCCGGAAATGGGCGAGGCCGCAGATCAGTTCACAGAGGGAGCAACCCGTACAGCGTTCGTGATCCAGGAGCAGTTGCTTCATAAGACCTCCTTGGCAAGCCGGGAAAAGGTCTTCTGGAGAAGATCGATGATCTCATCGATCTGAGGCTCTTCGATAATCAGGGGAGGCCCGACCATCACCATGTCGCCGTTGATCCCATCGACGAAACCGGTCCCCGGATAGAGGACGAGGCCATTTTCGAAGGCCAGGTCGATCACCCGTTCGGTAAATCTCTCGGCCCTCGGGAAAGGTTCTTTGGTCTTGGGATCTTTGACGAATTCGATGGCCGTCATCAGCCCCTTGCCCCTCACATCGCCCACAAAGGGAAAGGCCTTGAGTTCTTCGAGCCGTCTCAGAAGGTAATCGCCCTTTTTCGGACAGGCTTCGATCAATTGATGCTCCTTAATGAAACGGAGGACCGCATGGCCCACGGCACAGGCCACGGGGTGGTGAGAGAAGGTATGGCCGTGGACGAACCCACCGGTCTTCTCCTTCAGCCGATCGACATACTCCTTTCGGGTGATCATCGCGGAGAGGGGAAAGTAACCTCCGCTCATCCCCTTTCCGAGGACCATGATATCGGGCGATATCCCCCAGTGTTCGACCGCGAACCATCGCCCGGTTCGACCCATCCCTGTCATGACCTCGTCGTCGATCAGAAGGATCCCGAAGCGGTCACAGATCTTTCGGATGGTCGAAAGATACCCTTCCGGAGGGACGAGGGCCCCGATCGTCGCGCCGCCGATGGGTTCAAGGATGACGGCCGAGATCGTCTCCGGCCCCTCCATCTGGATGACCTGTTCCAAGGCCTTGGCGCATTCGAGATCACATTTGGGGTAGGTGAGGTTGAAGGGACACCGGTAACAGTAAGGGGGAGGAAAGTGGGGGAAGTCGATCAGGAGGGGAAGATAGGGCTTCCGCATCCCGACCCGGCCGGTCAGGGAGAGGGCCCCGAGGGTATTGCCGTGATAGCTGTGCCATCTGGAAACGACCCGCCATCGCTGGGCCTGGCCCGAATCTAAGAAGAATTGTCTGGCGAATTTGATGGCCGCTTCGATCGATTCGGAGCCTCCGGAGAGGAAGTAGATCTTCTCCATCCCCTTCGGGAGGACCTGGCTGAGGGCCTCGGCATAGGCCTCGATCGCTTTCGTCGTGAATTGGGTTCCGTGAACGTAGCCCACCTCGGCCATCTGATCCACCATCTGTTGGAAGATTTCCCGGTGGCCATGACCGATGTTCACAACGAGGGCTCCCCCCGAACCATCGATATACCTCTTTCCGTCCTCATCGTAGAGATAAATGCCCTCCCCGCGGACGGCCACCGGGTAGGAGCGGCCTAACTTTCGGTAGAAGACATGACCTTCGGGATATGCGTATTTCATGGGGCCTCCTTTCGATAGCCCAGGGTATAAGAGATCCGATTCGCGGTCTCAATGGCTTTCTGGGCCAGCTCGGTTTCGAGCCTTTTCAGGTCGACCCTGCTGGAGGGGACGGCGATATTGACCGCCGCGATCACCTCTCCCTGGGCATTCCTGACCGGGGCAGCCACCGAACGGAGCCCGATCGAAAGTTCCTCATTGTTGATGGCGAATCCGGTGCGCCTCACCTTGTCCAGTTCCCGCTTCAGGGCCGATTTGGAGACGAGGGTGAAGGGGGTGCGAGGTTTCAGCTTCATTTCCTTCAAAAGGGCCTCTAATCTTTTGGGGGGGAGGAAGGCGAGGATCGCCTTTCCCATGGAGGTGCAGTAGGCCGGAAGCCTGGAGCCCACCTCGAGATTGATGTTGAGGATCTGCTGGGTCTTGATCCGCTCGACGTAGACGATCTCCGTGCCGTCGAGGATGGCGAGGTTGACGGTCTCGCCGATCTCTTGGGAGGTCTTTTCGAGGTGGGGGAAGGCCACCTTCCGGAGGTCCGAATGCTTGGCGATCGATAGGCCGAGCAAGAGGGCCCGCTGCCCCAATCGATATTTCTTCGTAGCCTCCTCCCGGTCGAGGTATTTCAAACTCAGGAGGGTATAGAGGAGGCGCTGGACGGTGCTTCGGCTCAGGTGGAGATGCCGGGACAGTTCGGTCAGGGTCAGGGGAAAGGGGCTTTCGGCAAGGGTGGAGAGGAGGTTCAACCCCCTCGAGAGGGACTCGATGAAATTTCTGGAGGGGTCCATGGTATTACCGCAATGCGGTACTAATTATCGGTATTTCACCATCTCTTTATCCCATCAGGGGACCTTTGTCAAGGCCCTCGTTGCGATCTCCCCTCCGTGGCGCACCCCTGAGGGCAAGGGGGATTCTCCCCGGCCAGACCGGAAAGCTTCGTCGAATCCTTCGTCAGAATTGTCGAGCCCCCTTCCTTTTTAAGAAGTTCCTCTGGAGGGTCGCCTGGCGAGAAACCTTTTCTAACTGCCCAATGAGATTGAGAAAAGAAGAGAGGCCTACAAGGGGAGATTCCGCTCGGGAAGGATTGGCACAAGGGTTGCTGAAAGGAAGATCAAAAATCCAAAAAAGGAGGTAAAGGGAGATGAAGAAGCGTTGGGTTTTCGTCAGTCTGATGGTTTTGGTCATTCTCGCCGCCGGGTCGGCCTATGCTTACGGCCCCGGTTGCGGTCCCTGTTGGAAAGGTCCATGGGGTGAGGCTTGGGCTGCTGGCAAGGGAGTGGATTTAACCCCTGACCAGAAGGCGAAGCTTCAGGAGTTAAGGCAGAAGTTTACCTCCGAAACGGCGAAGCTGAGAGGAGAACTTCTGACCAAGAGGTTAGAGCTCCAATCCCTCTGGACCAATCCTAAGGCCGATCCCAAGGCCATCGCCGAAAAGGAGAGGGAGTTGAGGGAGCTCCAGAACCAGATGAGGGAGAAGGGGCTTCAGCATCGATTGGAGGTCCGTCAGATCCTTACGCCCGAACAGATCGCAGGGTTTGGCTTCGGCCGCGATTTTTGCCCCGGCCCTGGCTTCGGCCCTGGACCGAAGAGAGGCTCCGGTTTTGGATGGGGCAGGGGGCCTGGACAGGGACCCTGTTTCTGAGAGAAGTTTCCTCATAGGACCCCAAGGAAGGGGAAGGGCCGTCGGTTCTTCCCCTTTTTTGACAAATCGAAACCTTTCCGATATCCTTATTGGACAGGGCCCCTCTCCATGAAACTCCTCATCGCGCTGTTGGTCATTCTTCACCTTTCGTCGTTCCCCATCCAAGCCGAGGGTCAGGGGATGAGGCCGTGGAGGAAAGAGGGGAGGTGTTTAAGGGCCTCGGAGCTCAACCTCACCTCAGAGCAGATCAAGGGGCTGCAGCATCTTCAACAGAGCTATCTCCAGGAAACTCAGACCCTTCGGGCACAACTCATTGCCAAACGGATCGAATTGCGAGAGCTTCTCACGAACTCCTCTTCAAGGATGGAGATCATCCGGATGAAATATATGGAACTCGCAGAGGCCCAAATTAGAATGGAGGAGAAGACGATCGACTATCTGATCAAGATTCGTCATCTCCTCACTCCCGAACAACTCCTTCTCTGGTGTCCGGAGGAGGAGTTCCCCATGCCTCATAAAACGATGCCCGGGCATCGACCCTTTAAGCCGATGCCCCCGATGAAGATTCCGCCCCCCGAAGAATAGAGGGATGAGGGTTGCTCTCGAAAGGGAAACGACAGCCTACAAGCCAGAGCATCTCTGCCGTCTATCTCGCGATCTTCACGGGAATCCTGTTTGTCATTCTCCTCATCAACGGCTTTCTCGAAATCCATCGGACGAAGAAAGGATTCTACCTCCTCCTGGAGCGGGAGGCAACGGCCCTCATCCAGCACTTCGAGCAGAACCTTTCGGAACTCCTCCACATCCTTCAGACCTCCCAATCCCTTTATGGCATGGAAGAATCGATTTTGGAGTATCTCGTCGATGCCCTCCGTCGGATCGACCAAATCGATGGAGGAAAGACGCCCTCCCCCTCCGATCTCCAATCCCTTGCCCACCAGTATGATTTGGCCTCGATCGAACTTTATGACCTTCAGGGAAACCTCCTCCGATCGTGGCCCTCTCCTCCTTCTCTTCCCCTCCCCAGCCCCCGCTCTCTTTTGAGGGAGGTCATCGAGCAAAGACGAACCCTCGCAACGGATCTTTTTGGCCGCCCCCTGAAGGAAGAAGCTCTCTTCTCCCTCGCCATGGAAAGGAAGAATGCTTCCGGCATCACCGTCATTCGACTCGGAGGGAGGACCGTCAAAAGATTGTATCGGCAATTGGCCATCCAGAGGGCCATCTCCGACCTGGGCCTCCGGGATGGGATCCTGTATTTTTCGGTTCAGGATGAAGACCTGACCTACCTGGCCCACACGAACCCGGAATCGGTCGGTCAAAAGGAGGAGGACCCCTTTTTGAAAGGGGTCTTCGGGAACCCCAAACCCGTTTCCAGAACCTATCGGCCCAAGGGCGAAGACGAGGTTTTCGAAGTGGTGAAGGCCTTTTCTCTGAACAGCCATCCGCCTGGGTTGATCCGCATCGGATACGCCTCTGAAGAGGTCCGCCCCCTTCTCGATCAGACCAAAAGGAGCGTGGGGCTCTCCATCTTCTTCTTTCTCGTCTTGGGGGTATCCGCGACCCTTTTGATCTGGGTCAACCAGAACCGAGCCTTTCTGAAACTTCGGGAGATGGAAGGTCGAATGCGTCTGGCCGAGAGGCTTTCTTCTCTCGGCCATCTGGCCGCAGGGGTGGCCCACGAGATTCGAAATCCCCTCAATGCCATGAGCATGGGGCTTCAGAGATTGAAAAGGGAATTTCCCCCTCGGGAGGAACCCTTGCGGGGAGAATTTCTCTCCCTGGCCGACATCATGCTCAAGGAGACCCGGAGGGTCAACGAGATCGTCGAACAGTTCCTGGGCCTTGCCCGGCCCTTCGACCTCAAGTTGAAAGAGGGGTCGCTGGAAGCCCTCCTGAGACATCTCGTCCGGCTCTTTCAGGAGGAGGCTTCCAACCGGGGGATCACCCTCCTGCTCTCGCAGGGAGATTCTCTCCCCATCGTGAGGATGGATGAGGAGAAGTTGACACAGGCCTTGATCAATATTATGAAAAATGGAATGGAGGCCATGGAAAACGGTGGGATCCTCCGGATCGAGGCCCGTCCCTCCAAGGATCGGGTGGAAATCTCCTTCACCGACTCCGGTCCCGGGATTCCAGAAGATCAGATGGAGAAGATCTTCAACTATTATTACACGACCAAGGAGAGAGGGGTTGGATTGGGGCTCCCGATCGCCCACCGGATTATCGAAGCCCACGGGGGCCAGTTAAGCGTAGAAAGCAAGGTCGGAGAGGGGACGAAGGTGACGGTCATCCTCCCTCTCAAGGGGGAGGGGGCCACTTAAGGCATGGAGAAGGCAAAGATCCTCATCGCTGAAGATGAGGCCTCCCAAAGGGAACTCCTCGAAGGATTCTTGAAGAAGGAGGGGTTTTCCGTGGAGACGGCCTCGAAGGGCAGAGAGGCCCTCGAGAAGATCGAGGCCGACTTTTTTGACCTCGCCCTTCTCGATTACAAGATGCCCGAACTCGACGGGCTTCAGACCCTTCGCGAGATCCGGAGACGATTTCCGGACCTTCCGGTGGTGATGATGACCGCTTACGGGACCGTCGAGACCGCGGTGGCCTCGATGAAAGAGGGGGCCCTCGATTATCTCACCAAGCCGATCGATCTCGAAGAGCTTCTCCTCATCATCCGGAAAACGCTGGAACGGTCCAACCTGATCCGGGAGAACCGGGAGCTGAAGGCACGGCTTCAGGAGAGGTATGCCTTCCAGAACATCATCTCGGCGAGTCCCAAGATGGAGGAGGTCATGGGACTGGTGGCTCGGGTAGCTCCCAGCCAGGCCACCGTCCTCATCCGGGGCGAAAGCGGGACGGGGAAAGAGCTCATCGCCAATGCCATCCACTACGCGAGCCCCAGGGCCGATAAGCCCTTCCTCAAGGTGAATTGCGCGGCCATCCCGGAGACGCTTCTCGAAAGCGAGCTCTTCGGCCACGAGAAAGGGGCCTTCACCGGCGCCCTTCAGAAAAGGATCGGCCGGTTCGAAGAGGCGGACGGAGGGACCCTCTTTCTGGACGAGATCGGAGAGCTTCCGCCTACGACCCAGGTCAAACTTCTCAGAATCTTACAGGAGAAGGAGTTTCAACGGCTTGGCTCAAACATCAGCCTCCGCGTGGATGTGAGGGTGATTGCTGCGACCCATCGGAACTTAGAGGAGGCCATAAAGAACGGCTCCTTCCGCGAAGATCTTTACTACCGGCTCAATGTGATCTCGATCCATCTGCCCCCCTTGCGGGAGAGAAGAGAGGACATTCCCCTTCTGATCGATCACTTCCTGAAGAAATACTCCGAGCTCAATCGGAAGAAGATCCAGGACCTCTCCAAGGAGGCGCGAGCCCTCCTCTTACGTTATTCCTATCCTGGAAACGTTCGGGAGTTGGAAAACCTCATCGAACGGGCGGTGGTGCTCTGCCGCGGTCCGGTGATCACCCGGGAGGACCTCCCTTTTCACCTGCAGGAGGGGGTTCCTGAGAAGGATTGGAATGTTACAAAGAAGATGAAGACCCTACCGGAATCCCTCGAGGAGGTGGAGAGGGACCTCATTTTGAAGGCCCTCCACCAGCACCAGGGGATCCAGACCCGGGCGGCCGAAAGCCTCGGGATCAGCGAAAGGGTTCTCCGATATAAGATGAAGAAATACGGGATTCGGCCCTCTTAACCTGCGGGGGAGAGGTCTCCAAATCTCAGAGGTTCGAGATGGCCTACTATCGCATCCAGTTCGGATATGGGTTCCCACCGGTCATCAAAACCCTGATGATCCTGATGGGAGCCTTCTTTCTCCTCCAGATGCTGGTCAGCCATCGGATCGAACTCTACCTGGGCCTCGTCCCCATCCTGGTCTGGAAACGCTATTTTCTCTGGCAGCTCGTCACCTATCTTTTCCTTCACGGAGGAATCGCCCACCTCCTCCTGAATCTTCTCGCCCTTTGGTGGTTCGGGGGAGAGCTGGAGAATTACTGGGGGTCTAAGAAGTTTTTGATCTACTTCTTCTTCTGCGGGATCGGGGCTGCGCTCTGCACGGTGGTTTTCACCCCCCACCAGATGGTCCCCGTGGTCGGTGCCTCCGGTGCCATTTACGGAATTCTGCTGGCCTTCGGCTGGCTCTTTCCGAACCGTCCTATCTACCTATATTTCCTCTTTCCCATCCCTGCCAAATATATGGTAATCCTATTCGGCCTCATCGCTCTTCTCTCCTCCGCCGAGGGATCGGGGGGGAGAATCGCCCACCTCACTCACCTGGGGGGCCTCCTCTTCGGCCTTTTCTATATGGGTTATCCCTGGGTTCGGAGAAAGATTCGTCGAGAATATTACAAATGGAAGTGGACCAGGCGAGGGCCGAACCGCTGGGACGGATATCACTGAAAGACCGCAGAGGCGATCCTCCCTGAGAAGAGGGAAGAGGGGACATGATCCTGATCGGGACCAGCGGCTATAATTACCCCCACTGGTGGAACGGCGTCTTTTATCCCTCCGATCTTCCTCAGAGGCAGTGGCTCGAATTCTATGCCCGGTCCTTCCCTACCGTTGAACTCAACGTGACCTTCTATCGGCTTCCCAAGAGGGAGGTCTTCGAGGGGTGGTATAAACGGACCCCGAAAGGTTTCACTTTCGCTGTCAAAGGAAGCCGTTTTATCACTCACGTCCAGCGCCTGAAGGAGTGCAGAGAACCCCTCACCCTCTTCTTCGATCAGGCCTCCCCCTTGAAAGAGAAGATGGGGGTCCTCCTCTGGCAACTTCCCCCTCGGTTTCCTTTTGAAAAGGAGAGGCTCGAGGCCTTCTGTGGGCTTCTTTCGACCCTCCCCGGATCGAAATCGATCCGCCATGCCTTCGAATTTCGGGACGAATCCTGGCTCTGCGAGGAGTGTTTCAGGATGCTCGAGACGTTTCGATTCGGATGTTGTATCTCCCACGGCTCAAGGCTTCCCTACACCGAGAGGGTGACCGCCGATTTTGTCTATCTCCGGCTCCACGGTGGCGAGGTCCTCTATGGGTCCAATTATTCGGATGGGGAGTTAAAAGAGTGGGCAAGAAAAATTAAAGGCTGGGTCGGGAAGAAGGGGGATGCCTTTGTCTATTTCAATAACGATGCCCATGGGTTCGCGGTGAAGAATGCCCTTTCCCTTCAGCGACTGATAGAATCCCCCGGGCCGCCCTCATGACCCCGTCCGATCCAGGTGCGTCCTGAGGAAAAGAAGACCGGAAAGAAATGGCTCCTCTGTCAGCCTCCGGGTCACTTTGGGCCGATGAGGAGGATGACCGTGGTCCATCCAAAGAGGAGGATCAAGAAGATGATGAACTCTCTTACCAATTGGCGATCCATAAAGGCTCCTGGCTCTTACGCGAAGAGAGCGATTGCCTTTTTTCCCGAGATGGTGTATGGAAAACACAGTTCAAGGTCAGACTGGGGTTTATTATGAGAAAAAAGGGAGGGGATTTCAAGTCCATTGGGTCTATACTTTCCTTGCCGTTTGGGATGGGGCTTCTTTGGCTTTTGAAGTTCAGGAAGGATTAACTCGTCTGGGCGAGGACCGCTTGGGGGTAGGGAGGAGAATCCAAAAGGAGAGGGAGCCGTGGAGAGAAAGCCCTGCTTCGGATCGATCCGGGAGGTCACCCTAAAAGGCGGATTTACCAAAACCGATGCCAAACCCGAGTGCCGGGAATGCGAGCATTTCAGGGATTGTCTGCGGGACGGGAAAAGATTGGCCGAGGAGGAGGATCAGAGGGAGGAGTTGAGAAAACAGAACATGATGGCCAAGATCATCGACCTTTCGGCCGTGTTCTCCAATGACCTCGGTAGTTGCCTTCTGGAGTTCCTCAACCGAATTTATGACTCTCCCCTCGGGATGATCCTCTTTCGAAACCTTGTCATCTTTTACGAACTCCCGGAAGACGAGCCCTCCATCCCTCTCACCATCCCCATGAGCAAGGAAACGCTTGAGCTCCTTCAGAGCGAAGAGGACGGGGCACTGGGGGGCACCCTTCCTGGTGAAAGCGGCCCCTCAAGGAATCCCTTTTTTATTCGACTGGTTTTGATCAAACGCTCCTTCCCGAACAACCGGAAGGCCAATGTCGGACTGATCGCCCATGAGGTGGTCCGGATGTTTTCGAGGGACGATTCCGGCCTTCGGCAGATTCGTAAGACCCTCGGAGACTCTGAAAGGGAGTTGTTCAAGAAGATGGATGACCGGCAGCGGATCCCTTGGCTCATGAAGCGGTGGGGATTTCAGGAAGAGCTGGAGGCGATGAGGCAGGCCCTTTCAGGTCTCCAACCTTGAAACATGGGTCAAAAGCCTCCGGGCCTCGGAATGAGGCCGGCGACGACGAGCAAGTTCAATTCTTCCTCTCCGGTGTTGGTCAATTCGTGATAATGGCCGATGGGGATATGGATGGCGTCGCCCGCCTTTACCTCATTGAGCTCCTCTCCGACCTGCATGAGCCCTCTCCCCTTCTGAATGATATAAATCTCCTCCATGGGATCCACGTGGCCCAGGAGTTTATTGCCAGGGGGCACGGAGGCATGGGCCAAAAACATCATGGTCTTCAGCGTTGGGTGGGTGAGGACCATATGGGCGATGCCTCCTCCGTGGGCGACGTAGCGGGTGGCTTTGACTTCAGGATGGGCAAGATTTCTCAAGATCATACGGTCGACCCCTTCAACCAAGAGGAAGATGAAAAGATTCTCAGGAGACCACCTGCTGATTGACCCTCCGTAATACTTCCTCGGCTTCTCTGACGATTCGTTCGATCAGCTCCTTGCAAGTCGGGACGTCCCTCATCAGCCCGATGGCCTGGCTTACGGGCAACACGCCCGTTTCGAGGTCTCCTTGCTCGATCGCGATTCGAAGCTTTTTCAACCCGATCGCCTGTCGGGCAAGTTCCTGCACCCCTCGTTGTTTCAAGCCCCCGAGAAGGAGTTTATAGAAGGGGACCTTGAGCTTTTTTCTCATCTCGAGGGCGGTCGAAAAGGCTTGGGAAAGAGAGGGTCTTTCCAAGGCCATCTTCATCGCCGCCTCATTTTTTAGCCATCTGCCAGGGAGCCCATCGATCTTTTCCGAGCAGAGGGTGTCCTCCATGCCTGCCTTCAGGCAGAACTCCTTCGCTTTTTCATGCATCGCGCACTCCTTGGTCAACATGAAGCGGGTCCCCATGGAGATCCCGTCCGCTCCAAGAACCAGGGCCGCTGCCAGTCCCCTTCCGTCGCAAAATCCCCCAGCGGCGATGATGGGAAGTTTGGTCTGACGGGCGATGGTATTGATCAAAACCATCGTGCCCACTTCTGCCCCATGGGCGGCCGCCTCGTGGCCCGTGACGATGAGGGCATCCGCCCCATCCGCCTCGGCCTTGCGGGCATGTTTCTCGAGGGCCACCGTGGCCAAGACTTTTCCCCCATATTCATGGGCGGCCTTGATAATCCAATCTCCCTTCCCCAGGGCGAAGTTGATGATGGGCACCCTCTCCTCGAGGGCGACCTCGATATTTTCTCTCGCATTGGGCATGACGAGCGTGGCGTTGACTCCGAAGGGTTTGTCCGTCAAGGATCTTATCTCCTTTATGACTTCCTTCACCTGAGAGGGGGTATAGACGACCGAGTTGAGCATCCCCACCCCACCGGCATTCGATACGGCGGCCACCAATTTGGGTAAGCTCACAAAGGCCATCCCTGCAAGCATGATCGGGTGCTGGATGCCCAAGAGTTCGGTCATTCTCGTTTTCATCGGGAGCCCCCTCGGAGATGGATGATGGAGATGGGAAAAAACGTAAATATTATCCCTGAATTGCAACAATTTTGCAATTATGCTCTAATAGATGGGGAGCGTTTCCATCCGCCGATTCGCCCCCTCCTCGGGGCTTTTGCTGTAAAAATTTCTTGTAGTTTGATGTCGAATGTGCTAACAATCATTCACAATATGAGATAGGTGCCGTTGGGGAGGTGAGCCGATGGGCCTTTACAAAGTGGTCTTTTTAGGTCTGAAGGTGGCTGGACCCGAAGAGGAGGCCCGGTTACTTCAGGGGCTTCAGAAACGGTTTAACCTTACTCCGGAGAAGGCGGAGAACCTGCTTCAGAGGGTTCCCATCGTGGTGAAGAAAGGCATCTCCCGGGAGGAGATGGAAAAGTATGTGAGGGCATTCGAAGAGATCGGGGGGAAGGTGAGGGTAGAAGAGATGCCCTCCGAGGATTTGCCTGGGATTTCCATAGAACCTGAACCCCCTCCGCAACCCAAGCCGGCTGCCAAACCCGAACCGAAGCCCTACACGGGGCCGATGGTCACTTGCCCCCAATGTGGGCACCAGCAACCCGACACCGGCGAGTGCTTTAAATGCGGATTGGTCATCTCCAAGTACATGGAATTTCAGGAAATGGCCCGATCCATCGAGGGTCAGGTCCGAGAGATATCGACCGAAGAGAAGGTCTCCCCTTGGGAGAGCGGAGAGGGCTTCCTCTGGGCTTATTTAAGGACCACGAGGGAGGCCCTTTTCTCCCCCACAGCCTTTTTCAAAAAGGTGTCGTCCGGAGAAGGCTATTGGTCTCCCCTCATTTACGGGATCATCTGCGGGGTGATCGGAGTTGGGCTCTCGATGGTCATCCAGTGGTTCTTCTTTTCCGCCCTCATCCCGCCCCAACTCCAGGCCTTTATTCCCTTTAACCTCCTCTTGGGTCTCTCCCTGATAGGGATTCCGCTTATGGTGGGATCCTCCATTTTCATCGGGAGCGCCATCACCCACCTCTGCCTCATCATCGTGGGCGGAAATAGAAAGGGATTCCAAACCACCTTTCGGGTCATCTCCTATTCTTACTGCGGACAACTCTTCAACGTCGTGCCTTTTATCGGAAATTTGATTGCCTCTGTCTATATGATCGTACTCATCATCATCGGCGTGAGGGAAGGTCACCGGATTACCACCGGCAAAGCGGCATTTGCGGTTCTCCTTCCACTCATCGTCATCTTTGGATTGGGAATCCTCGCCGCCGTCATGATCCCGATATTCTTGGGCGGGTTGGGGTTATTCAGAGGTGTGGGCGTTTAAACTGAACCCACCGCATTCGGTTCCTCAGAAAGGGGCTTGGTCGCCCCTTTCTGCTTTTTGATGCAAGGAGGCGAGGGGGCCCTGATGGCAAGAAGAAAGACCACATCAAGAGATCCGGAGTTGACGACAGAGATCCTGGGGTTGCTCGAAGAGGAGAACCGTCCCCTTCTTTTGAGGGAGATCCTCCAGGGCCTCGGCCTGTCGAAAGAGGAGAGGCGGTTCCTGAGAGAACGTCTGAGGGACCTGGCGGAAAAGGGGAAGGTGATCAGGATTCGGGGAAACCGCTACGGCCTTCCCACGAGGATGGATTTGGTGGTGGGTAGGCTCAAATGCCATCCCGATGGGTATGGGTTCGTCATCCCCGAGGACGGGGGGGGCGAGGACATCTTTATCAAACCGAGAAATTTGAAGGAGGCCATGCATGGCGATCGGGTCGTCGTCAGGGTCGAATCGGTCAGGAGAAAAGGGAAAGAGGGAAAGATCATCCGGATCCTCGAGCGGGGATGGAAGAAGGTGGTCGGGAAATTTATGAAGGCAACCCATTACGCCTACCTCGTTCCGGAGGACGAAAGGCTTCTTCAGGAGGTGATCATTCCAGAAGGACAGACGAAACGGGCCAAGCCCAACCAGATCGTCGTGGCCGAGATTACCCGCTATCCCTCCGAGAGGGGAAGGCCCGAGGGAAGGGTGACCCATATCCTCGGTTACCCGGATGATCCCGAGATCATCCCCCAGATCATCATCCATAAATATGACCTTCCTTACCGATTTCCCTCCTCGGCCCTCAAAGAAGCAAGGGCATTGCCTCCCTCCCCGGCCGAGGAGGATGAATCGGGCCGGACCGATCTCAGGGGGATCCCCACCTTTACCATTGACGGGGAGAATGCGAGGGATTTCGACGATGCCGTCTCCATCGCCAAAGAGGGGACAGGCGGGGTGATCCTCTATGTTTCGATCTCCGACGTGAGCCACTACGTGGAGGAGGGGAGCGCTCTGGATGAAGAGGCCTACCTCAGGGGGACGAGCGTCTACTTCCCCGATCGGGCGATCCCGATGTTTCCGCCCGAACTCTCAAACGAGATCTGCTGTCTCCACCCCCGGGTCGACCGGTTGACCATGACCGTCGAATTGAGGTTCGATGACAGGTTGGAGCCGAAGGGGTTTCGCATCTATCCGAGCCTCATCCGGAGCGACGAGAGGCTGACCTACACCCTCGTCAAGAAGATTCTCCTTGGCCGAGACGAAGGGTCGGTCGAAAAATTCAGGCCTCTGGTTCCCTCTTTAGAACTAATGGCCTCTCTCGCTCAAAGTCTCCGAAGGAGAAGGATGGAGAGGGGGACGCTCGATTTCGACCTGCCGGAGCCGGAAGTCATCCTCAACCTTCAGGGGGAGGCCGAGGAGATCGTCCGTTCGGAGCGGAACCTGGCCCATCAGATCATCGAAGAGTTCATGATCGCGGCCAACGAGGCCGTGGCCCGCTTCTTGGAGGAGAAGGGCGTCCCCTGCCTTTACCGGATCCACGAGCCACCCTCCGAAGAGGCGATGGAGGAGTTCCGAACCTTTGTCTCCCATCTGGGGTATGGCCTGAGATGGGGAGAGGACATCTCTCCAAAGGACCTGCAAAGAGTCCTCGAAGAGGCCAGGGGCCGGCCCGAGGAGGGGGTGATCAATCACGTCCTCCTCCGGTCGATGAAATGGGCAAAATATTCTGCCAAAAATCTCCGACATTTTGGCTTGGCCTCCGAGGCCTATACCCACTTTACCTCTCCCATCCGAAGATATCCAGATCTGATCGTCCACCGCCTCTTAAAGAAGGTCCTATCTGGAGGCCGAATCGAGACCACGGAGGAGGAGCTGGCCAAGAAGGCCGATCACCTTTCCCACCGAGAGAGGGTCGCCATGGAGGCCGAAAGGGAGATCCTCGATCGGTATCGGGTCCGCTTCATGAAGGACAAGATCGGCGCGGAATTTGACGGGGTGATCAGCAGCGTGACCGCCTTTGGCTTCTTCGTCGAGCTCAGAGATATTTTTGTGGAGGGGTTGGTCCGGTTGACCAGCCTCCACGACGATTACTATCATTTTCTGGAGGACCAATATTGCCTCATGGGCGAGAGGACCCGTAAACGGTTCAGGGTCGGAGACCCGGTCAGGGTGAGGGTGGAGCGGGTCGATATCGAACGGAGGCATATCGATTTCGGGTTGATTCGGAAGACGAAAGCGGAATAGCCAAGGGAAATGAATTGACAGGGACTGTCAGGATGATAGAATAGGGATTCGGAGCTAAAAAGCGATGAAGGATTTTAAAAGAGAGATCCAACGGATTGCCTCCCGGTATGGTCTCCAGATGATCTATGTTTTCGGGAGCAGGGCCAAAGAGGTTCTGGCCCTCGTCGAGGGAAGGATCGAACGGCTCTCTGCCGGCCCCTCCGATTTGGATATTGGGGTGAAACCCAACAAACCCCTTACCGTGGAAGAGAAGGTTAGAATCGGCCTCTTCTTCGAAGACCTTTTCGAAGTGAACAGGGTCGATTTGATCGTCATTCCAGAAGCCCCCGTTTTCTTGGCCCTCGAAATCGTGACGGGGGAGATTCTTTATGTCCACGATTCCAGCTATGAAGCGGAGTATCAACTCTATATCATGAGGCAGGCAGCCGATCTTTTGCCCTATGAACGGATGAAACAGAGAATGGTCATGGGCGATTGAAGATGAGTCCGGGAGAGATCGATCCAAAAGTGATTTCCCAGCGGGCCTTATGGATCCTCCAGATGGCGGAGGCCATCCAGGACCTCCATCCGGAAGACAAAACCCTTTTTTTAGCCGACAGGCACAAAGTGGCAGCCGCAGAATCGTATTTAAGGCGGGCCTTGGAGGCCCTTTTTGATATGGGAAGACATATCCTTGCAAAAAAGTTCGCCTACCCGGCTACGGAATATAAAGAGATCGCAAAGGGCCTCTCTGAAAAGAAGGTTCTGGGATTAGAAGAGGCCACGTTGATGCGAGACATGGCAGGGTATCGAAACCGGATGGTCCACTTTTACCGTGAAATCACCCCCGAAGAACTTCATGAGATATGTCTATATCATCTCGGTGAAATTAAACTCCTCTCCGATAAAATCGTCCAGTGGGTCAAGGATCATCAGGACAGACTCGGAAATCCTTAAAGCCCCCGCCACTCCCAGAGGGCCACAGCCCCACTTTCCAGAGTTTTTCAGCAACCCGACCTTTCAAATTCGCAGGCGTTTGACGGTATCCGTCTTGGGATTCATGCGTCCCAAACCGGATTCATGGGCCAGCTGAATGTAAAGAACCTGGTGAGGTTTTACGTTCAGCAGATCGCAGCAGAGGGCATCCAGCGCGACCATGTCCTTGCCGGCGTATACCCTGTTCGGATGGATCACTCTTCCAGGGCCAAAGGGCCCCCGCTCCGTCAGGATGGTGGTGGCATCGACCAGGCAGAGAGCGGGAGAAAAGATTGATGCAAGGTCCACAATGGCCTGGTGCAAGTAGGTATCTCCTTTATGGAAGCCCCAGTTGTCATCATTCGTTCCCATCAGATTCTTGATACATCCCGTGACCCGGGTGTAGCTATGCTGTTTGAAGATGGGCATGTTGATGAGACGGTCAGCCTCCAGGGCGTCCCGGATCACGGTCACTTCTTTTCTGGCCCGGGGTTTGGGAACGCGGATGGTTACCCAGTCACGCTTCGAATCCGGATATTTCATCCGTCCTCCCGAAGCCTCGACACTCTCGATAATCCCGGTCCCAAGCCATCGATCTTTACCGTGACAGGAAGCTACGCTTACCGAAGAGGCCCCTGCCGATAGACAAAGCCTAACGGTCTCAGCGACGATATCCGGGTTGGTCGTGACTCCCCGACCGATCCCCTGAGGGTTAGGAAGGAGAACAACCCTGTCACCCCTGCGAATAAACCGCTCAATTCCCCCTAGAAGGCGGATGGCCTCCCGGACCTGGCTGGCGGGATTTGTTCCTTCGACCACGGCGATTCCGGTTTCCTGCTCGGCTGCCTTCCCTCCAACTGGAAGAAGGGCACCCCCGCCCATAACGCCAGCCAACAGGGTCATCTTCTTCAGGAATTCTCTCCGTTTCATCATGTTCTCCGATTATCGACATCACTTAGACACATGGGTTTCCCAAAACCGAATAGCGTAGTCTATCCACCCTTCAGCGTCCGTACCAACACCGAGCCCAAAGCCATGACCGGCATTCTTATATTTACGATACTCGACTTTGATCCCGGCGTTTCTCATGTTCTCAACACGCCTATCTACCACTGATACATCAACAATTCTATCATCCTCGCTTACCATAATAAAGGCTGGGGGAAAGTTTTTAGAAAAACTTGTATCCCCGGTATAAGCAATGATCACAATACGCGGTTTAGGAATCTCATGACCTACAAAATCGGCAGTTCCTTTTGAGGCGATGTTTCCAACCATCCTTGCGCCAGCTGAACTACCCCATAAAGAATAATTTTTAACACCGACCTCAAACATTTCCGCTTTCTTGAAAATATAAGAGATAGCTGCTGCCAGGTCTTCCTTGGCCCTTAACCCATCCCCCACACGATATCTCAATACAAAGGCATTATACCCCCTTTTACTCAGCTCAAAAGCGTGTGGAAAGCCTTCATGGAGGGAGCCGACATAGGAGAAGCCTCCTCCCGGGCACACAATGGCAAACGGAGCTCCCGGTTTACCCCTGAAGAAGAAGAGGCCAGTATCTTTTTTTGATGAATCCATCTGTTTTTGCTGGTCTGTGAAGAAGTCATAGAAAATGGTTTTACCTTCTCTGACTTCGTTAATCATGAGATTAAGCGCTTTCACCACTCTCTCAGGAAGCACATGGCTGTGATACGGCATGAGAGAACCAATTTTGCTCAGTGGCATATCAAGATGTTGAATGTCTTCAACTCTCAGAAGAATAAGATGGCTAAAGCCCTTAAATGCTGGATGCTCTATAATGCGGCGGACGGGATCATCGGTTTTTATATGGGGAAAGATTCTATGGACTTGTCTATTTTGAACTAAGTGTTCGCCTTTATTACCCTGAGACATGACGGGATCACTCTTCATCCAGATTGCAAGAAAGATCACCAAAAATAAAAATTGCCTGCTCATTCCTGACTCACGTTTTTTATTTGACAAGCTCGATCGTGACTTTTAAAGAGCCGGGCACGTTTAACGCTTCTATGCCGCTGTTGATTTTCCCCAGGATGATCAGCCCGCTCGAATATCCAAAATCCTTATAAAATATCGCCAGATTTCCCCAGGGTGCATAATAGGCAATATCTCCAACAGAAGGATCACTTCCCGAAGGCGCGCCTTCTGTGGATAATCTTTTTGGCAGACCGCTGACTTTTTCTGTCCGCGCATAATCCTCTAATGTTAAGGTGAGTGGCAGTAAAGAGATAAAATCACGGGTTGTTTGGCTGTCGATCAAAGTAGCTGAAAGCACCTTGTCCCCGATCTTTAGCCTGACCTTCTTGGTGCCACTGTCGGCGTCGCAAGGATCATGGTAGAGGACCATCGCCAATGCAAGGCAAACAAACATGAAACTTCTCATCGAGGCTTTTCCTCCATTCAATCATAGACTATCTAAAGCGCTCCGTCCAACCTGAAGAGATTATTATTTTAGGTGTTCTTTAAAAAAGTTTTCCAATTTGTCAAATGGAATAACATTCACCTTGTCATACAAGTCAACGTGACCGGCATTGGGTATAATCATTAACTCTTTCGGTTCGGCAGCCATTTTGTAAACATCTTCGCTGAAGTAACGGGAGTGCGCCTTTTCCCCGGCTATCAATAGAATTGGCCGAGGTGAAATTTCTTTGATGTATGTTAGGATGGGCATGTTCATAAATGGTAAGGGATTGGTAGCTGTCCAGGCACCATTTGAGTTTGGCGATCTGGGATGAAAACCGCGTGGGGTCCGGTAATAATCGAAATAATCTTTTACAAATTGAGGTTCATTACCTTTCAACTTTTCAGGTAAAATGCGGGGGCCTAAAGCAGGAGAACCCGATTCAGCATCCTTCCAACGTTGTTGACTCAGTTGCTCCAATATTTTCGTCCGTTCCTCTAAAGTCAATTTATCATTATAGCCTTTTGCCATCACCCGCGACATATCATACATACTCGTCGTGGCAACAGCTTTGATGCGTTTATCCACCGCCGCCGCATTCAAAGCAAAACCTCCAAAACCGCAAATGCCAATAGCTCCTATTCGTTTCCTGTCAACGAATGATTGTATTCCAAGGTAATCTACGGCTGCACTAAAATCTTCCGTATAAATGTCAGGGGAAGAAACATGGCGTGGCTCGCCACCACTTTCAGCCGTAAAAGATGGGTCGAAGGCGAGTGCAGCAAAACCGCGGTCTGCCATTTTATTGGCATATAATCCTGATGATTGCTCCTTTACAGCACCGTAGGGACCACTGATGACAAGTGCCGCTAATGGTTCTTTCCCACGATTTTTAGGTAGGTATAAATCGCCCGTTAGCTTAATTCCATAGCGGTTTTTGAAGCTCACCTTTTGACGTGTAACCTTATCACTTAATTGAAAGGTATATTGTTCTGCTTTTTCGGTCTTACTCGCTTTTGCTGAATTTTGATTCCAAGCTTGTCCCAATAACAAAATTGAAACCACAGCTAAAATTGATAATGCTCTCATGTTTTCCTCCTTTTTAGATTAGTGGTCCTTTACATGTAGTATCCCGGTTTTTTGTATAGCCTGTCCCACTTGTCGAGTATATCCGGTTTATAGACCTTTTCCTTCCAATCCTCCTGTTTGAACTCTTCAATGGCTACTGAAACCGAACCTTCGGAGCCTCCTATGATGTTGACCATGTCTTTAACAATTGCTTCGGCAAGTCGAACCTTCTGCTGTTCAGTTCTACCGGGAAAGAGTTTTACGATGACATGAGGATTTTTATATTCCTTTATCTTCTTAAATTCTTCTTCTGCCAGAGTTGTGAGGCTGTTCACCTCCGCCTTTCCCATCCCTTTAAAAATGGGAAGTGCGATAGCTCCAAGCGCTATAAAATATTTTTTTAGAAAGTATCGTCGGCAAATCTCCATTTCCATGTTTCTCTCCTTCTATCATGATCTATTTCAGAAATGTTAGAGAATATCCTTTTCGTTTCTGGTTCGAATCTATTGTTGATTGCATTATACTACTCAAAGAACGAAAGGAGGTAGACCAATTCTTTTTATTTCTTGCCTAATCCTCCAAATTTTTAATAAATTGGTTGAACAGCCGATTATTGTCTGATATGATTAATTGGGAAATAGATTGGGGGATCTTAGCCCTTACCCAAGAAGTATTTTAAATATCGACAGCCCCCTGCGGGCGTGGGTTTATTCAGTAGGAGAAAACAATGCGTAAGCAGAATTCTAAACAGATGTTTGAGAATAGCAAAACGGAAGCTGTCCGAGAAGCATTAGCAAAGAGCATTGCCAGATGGACCGCCAATGCCGAACACATCGAAACAGCGATTCCGGGTTTGGCACTTTGGCAACGGAAAGAACCGACTCAGCCGATGAGCGGTATGTATGAGCCGAGTATTTGCTTAGCCGTTCAAGGGGCAAAACGCGTTGTGCTCGGAGACGACGTGTATGTGTACGATGCTCAACACTTTCTCATAACATCCGTGGATCTTCCCACGGTTTGGCAGATTGTTGAAGCGAGCGAGGAAAAGCCATGTTTAGGGCTCGTATTGAAACTTGATCAAAGGGAGATTGCTCAGTTGTTGGCAGACAGTCACCTTCCCCCGCCACGGGTACGGGAATCAAGACGTGGAATGGCGATTGGAGAGGTCACTTTGCCGCTTCTCACCGCCTTTGAACGGTTGATTGGTTTGCTCGATGAGGCAGAAGATATTCCGATTCTTGCGCCGATCATCCAGCGGGAAATCCATTACCGTTTGCTTGTGGGCGACCAAGGTGAGCGTCTGCGCCAGATCGTGACGGTGAAAAACCCAAGCCACCAAATTGCCAAGGCCATCGAGTGGTTGAAGAGTCATTATGATCAACCTCTTCGCATTGAAGATCTTGCTGCTCGTGTCCATATGAGCGCTTCGGCTTTCTATCACCATTTTCGGCGGTTAACAGCCATGAGCCCGTTGCAGTACCAGAAATGGCTACGATTAAACGAAGCGAGACGGTTGATGTTAACCGAAGGCTTCAATGCAGCGACAGCAGCCTTTCGGGTTGGTTACGGGAGCCCATCTCAATTCAGTCGTGAATATCGCCGTTTTTTTAACAAGCCACCGGCAAAGGACATCATGTCCTTACGGCGAATGCCTGGCAGTGCGAGAGGTTACCACTCCAATCAATTTGCTTGAAAAGTTTCCATGGGATACTAAAGGGTTGTTGAAGGAGTTGGTAAGAGAGAGGGGAACTCAATCCTTATCTTCGGGCCGAAACTGAATGCCATGCTGTTGGGAGAGGTAATTCTTCATCTGCTCTAAAAACTTTTCAGCCTCTTTTATATCATTTTCAGCATCCCCGAAATCAAACGAGGTAAATATGTCATAATCCCCATTTTCCCTTTCGTCTTTTAGCTTGTTCAGCCAACGACCATATTCTTTGTCTATCTTTCCAGTCTTTACCAAATGGAGGCCAAACATGGTTTTTAAGGCGCTGTGGCTTTCGACCGTTATTCCTTCAGAAAAAAGAACAGCACTGGCTGCATGGAACATGGAGTAATAAGCCCTCGAGATGGCATCATCGATAAGCCCCTCTTTGAGAAGGACTTTTGCAGCCCTCAGCTTTTCATTGCTCTTTTCAATCTGAATGACAATCAAGTCTTTTGTTTTTGGGTCCACAATTCTTTTCCTGTTTTTAGAATGGACGCAAGAAATGGTGTCGGATAGGAAGCCATTCTGAGGAATTGTTCCTCTTTATAAATCTTGAGAGAGATGTCAACGCCATATCGAATCAGAAAGTCCGTGACGATCTCGTAGATTCCATCGATAATCTTTCTATCCTTTTCCTTCAGGACAATGACGAAGTCGTAATCTGATCCCGGTTTTGGAACCCCCCTAGCCCTTGAACCGAAAAAAGTGACCGACACAATATGGTCAGAGAATAATGAGGAAATTTTTTTTACAAACTTTTCTTCGATAGAACTTTTATTTTGAGCCATCTTCAAACGACCTCTCATCAACAATGCGATTTTTTAGTATGAATACATAAAAAAAAGACTTAATGCAATAGATTTTCGCAAATCCTGCGGGCGATCTTTGGCATGGGGAGAAGCTTTAATTTTTTGATGGCGACCCATTCTCCTTTTGCTATGGGGTTAAGAGTTTGGCACCGAAATACATGGAGGGTGAGTTTGAAGTGGGAGTAAGTTTGTTGGAAGGTGCCAAGGAAGACCTTACATTTCACCTTTAGCCCCAATTCCTTCTTAACTTTTTCTCGTAAGTATACGGTTAAGTCTCTTTGCCCATCTAATCTCCAGTTTGGAAATTCCCACAGCCCTCCCAAAAACCCTTTCGAGGGCCTCTGCTTTAGGAGAAGTTTATCATCTTTTTGAATCACAGCGGCAACCGCTTCGATGTGAGGGATCTTTTTTTTAACTGGCCTGGTTGGAAATCGTTCTGGTTCTCCCAGACGGTATCCCTTGCAGAGAAAGTTGATAGGGCACTGAAGGCAGAAAGGGTTTTTTGGGATGCACGTGGTGGCGCCAAGGTCCATGAGCGCCTGATTAAACGAGGCGGCATGGCCCTTTGGAATCAAGGAGGCTGAGTATTTCCATAAGATTTTCTCCGTCTTGTGGGTAGCTCCTGATAGGGCAAAGAATCTCGAAAGAACCCTCTTCACATTTCCATCGAGAATGGGTACCTCCTGGTTGAAGGCAATGGAGAGAACGGCGCCCGCCGTGGATTTACCCACCCCGGGGAGGCTGAGGAGGTCTCTGATGTTGTCAGGAATTTTCCCGTTAAAACGGCTCACGATTACCTGTGAGGCTCGGTGCAAATTTCTCGCTCTCGAGTAGTAGCCAAGCCCTTCCCAGACTTTCAGGACCTTCGATAAATCGGCCCTCGCAAGGGATCGCACCGTTGGAAAGGTCTTTAGAAATTTCCGGTAGTAGGGAATGACGGTTGCCACCTGGGTCTGTTGAAGCATGATCTCCGATACCCAGATGGCGTAGGGATCTTTCGTTTTTCGCCAGGGGAGTTCTCTCTGGTTTTTTTCAAACCATTGAAGGAGTCCGGATTGGATCTTCTTTTTTAAACCAGGCTGCAACACATTTCGATAAATTTTATCTCGAGGCCCAGTTCCTGGGCATATTCGATCGTCCCCTGGAGGGGGTAGGCGATGGTGTTTACGCCGGAGTCGATGGCGCCTTTTTCCATTTCGCCCTTTGAGGAGTGGGCGGGCCGGATGCACCCCATCCGGAGGGGGGTGGTTGGGTTCAGTATTCGGGCGATGGATGAAATCCTGGACGTTTCCTCCGGCGTCGGGACTCTAAAGGCATTTCTCCCTGCCAACGGTTTAAGAACGACCAGCACGATGGTCTCCACACCGACCCGGCTCACGATTTCGAGGGCCTTCCACTCCCCTCGGATCTCTCCGAAGTGATGGCCGATGATGATGTGGGGAGCGAGCCTGTGGCCCATCTCTTTAAGCATCCAGAGCGTTTCTTCATAATCCCTTACCCTCTTGTCCAGATGATAGACCTCTCGAATCGTCTCATCGTCGCCGATGACATCGATCAAGATTTGATCCACTCCTGCTTCTTTTAACCCTTCTGCGACTCCCCGGTTGAGCAGGCCGGTGTGGACGAGAATCTTAAAGGAGGGGTGTTTTTTCTTGATCTCTTTGAGGGACGGGATAAATTCTTCCAGCGGGACTTCCCCCTTCCGGTTTGCTCCTCCGCTTACCAGGATGCCAAGGGCACCCTTGGATTGAAGTTCCTCCATC